>CAZIXS010000069.1:0-15453 GCA_964543335.1 uncultured Phycisphaeraceae bacterium
GCCGATCGCTCCTTTGCCCGGGCCCGTTCAAGGCCCTCCATCACCTGAGAGACACGCCACCGCCCGACCGTTCCCGCCGATCGCGAGAATTCTCAGATTTTTGCAATGTAGCCGCCCGGGCCCCGCCAAGCCCGTTTCACGGCCCCAGCACACCCCGAAGACGCTCCCGAACGCCCGCAGGCAGCTCCCCGCCCACCAGATCGTGGCAGACCTGTTGCGTCAGATCCAGCGACGCAAACACAGAGCGGCACCGGTCACAGATCACCGCCCCATCAAAATCCACTCCCCGGTCCAGGGCATCCTGCTTCGCGTTCAGCAGATCCAGACACACCCGCTCCTCGTACGCCGGCGGTGGCGCGGGCTCCGGGCGGCGAGGCAGCACCGCATCCACCGCCTCACGAAGCTTCAACCTGGCCCGGTGCACCCGGCTTTTCACCGTCCCCTCCTCCAGACCCAGCATCCCCGCGACCTGCGGCACGCTGAACCCCACGATCTCCTTTAACACCAGAGGCACCCGGAACTCCTCCGGCAATTCCGCGATCGCTCGCTCGATCCGCTCCCTCGCCTCCCGCCGAACCTGTGCCTGCACCACCCCGTCCTGCTCGCTCACGAGCGCCGCAATCAGCGGCTCGCCGAAGGGCAATTCCACATCGAGCGACGCCATCCGTCGCGGCTCGCCCGCCCTTTTCCGCTGCATCCGCTGGCAGGCCCGCGCTGCGATCGTGTACAGCCAGGTCTTCGGGTCCGAATCCCCCCGGAAACCGTCCCAGCCCTTCTGCGCATTGAGGAACACCTCCTGCACGAGGTCTTCCGCGTCGGTCGGATTGCCACAGAACCGCAGCCCGAGCCCGTAGATCGAGCCCGCATGCCGATCGACCAGATCTTCGATCGCCGCTCGCGCTGCCTGTGATTCGCGTGAAGAGTCACCCATGTCCCAAGTGTAAAGCCCCGCCGCGCTCAGTTCAGTTGCCAGATCGCAAAGTTCAACACCGTCGCGAAACTCAACCACAGCATGTACGGCACCAGCAACCCACCGGCCACTCGGTCCGTCCGCCAGAACAGCACCGTCGTTACCAGTGCCATCACCCATAGCAGCGCGATATCGATCAGCGCCAGACCTGGGTTCTGCATCCCGAAGAACAGCGGCGTCCAGAGCCCGTTCAGCACCCACTGCACCCCGAACACGCCGAGCGTCAGACGCTGTTCACGCAGCCCCCCGCGACGCCACACCCGCCACGCCGCGATCCCCAGCATCGCGTAGAGCGCCGTCCACACCGGACCGAACACCCACCCCGGCGGGTTCCAGCTCGGCACCTCCAGCGACTGGTACCACTCGCCCATCTCGACAAAGGCGCTGCCAAGCGAGGGCAGGAACGAGATCACGATCCAGATCACCAGACCGAGGATCTGCGTACGCCGAGAAAATGAAATGGGCGGCGAAGGAGTCATCGCAATGATCCTACCGCCGCCCGATCGCAGCTTCTCTTCTCTCAGAGGGTAATCCGAACTTTACAGGTCACACTCCACACCGAAGTTCGCCAGCACCAGGTTCAGATCGGCCAGGTTCACCTCGCCGTCATGGTTCGCGTCGCCGCGGGTGCCCGGTTCAACGCTTGATCCGAAATTCGCCAGTACGAAGTTCAGGTCCGCCAGGTCCACCGTCCCGCTCGCCACGACATCGCCCGGGCAATCGGGGGTGAAGGTGCCGATCTTCAGGATCTCCTCAGGGAACAGGTGGCGGAACCGCGGCCCGACATGCACATCCGGGTCAAAGTTCGTGATGTTCTTCGAACTCACAAACGCCGAACCCGCGGGTATATCCGGGAACAGGTCGTTGATCTGCGCCGTCCAGCCACCATCCTTCCCACGGATGAGCATGTACAGCCCGCCGAGTGTGTTCAGGTGGATCACGCCCTGATCGTCCACATCGATGCTTCGCGGGCGCATGATCTCCGCAACATCCACCTCTTCCACCTGAACCGGGCCGCCGGGCACCATCGTGAGCCCCCACACCGAGTCGCTGCCCGGCGTGATGATCCACACGCTTCCGTCACCGGGATGCACGGACAGCTTCGAGGTGCTGCTCACCGGAACACCGTCGGGCACCTCAACCTGCATCACCCCGCCTTCGAAGTCATCGTCCACCATCATCAGCACACCCTCCGGCGAGAGCAGCACGACACGCCGATTCAGCGTGTCAAAGGCAATATCGCAGGGCGGCAGCGGAATCGGAATCTGAACCGTCTCCGGCTCGAGCGCGTCAGGATCGATGCACATCAGCGCAATGTTGCTCGCCGCGTACACCGGTCCCCACGGGCTGATGGTCAGGTGCCGCGTGCGCGTCAGCTGGCCGATCAGCCGCGGCTGCTCTTTCTCAAACGGCAGTACCTCGAACAGCTGTTCCGATGTGCCATCGTCTGGGTTCACCAGCACGAAGACACCCGTCTGCTGCGTATTGACAATCCCGTCGATCATCATCCCGCCGAGGTTCGAGAAATCGATGTCATAGTTCTGTCCGATGAACAGCCCGCCAATGTTCGCAATGAAAATCTGCGCCCCGTTCACCGACGGCTGAAAGGCAAAGCCCGCCTTCGGACGGATCGCCATGTACTGGTCCACGATGCGCAGCCGCCCGTCACTGGGCGGAGGTGAGATGATCATCCGATCGAGATTCAGAACCGTCAGCGGCTGCCAGTCCAGACGCACCGACTGCTGCGTGAAGGCCATTTCACGGCTGCCATACGGGCTCTGCGTGAACGCGCTCCCGCCATCAGCCGGATCGCGGTACCACATCACGCCGCTCGTCGAGGAGTTGGCCAGCGCCTTCTGCATGGTCACAGCGTGACCACCTCGCCGATCCAGCACCGGCGTTCCGTTGATCGTCGTGATGATGTTGTAACGCCCGTAAGCGAACGCCACGATGCCGCCCATCGCCACATGTTGCGCCATCTCGCGAACCCGAGGCACCGAACTGCCACCAGCCCACTTGTTGATCACATTGAATTTGCCGGACGGTCCAAGCACCACATTCATCCCGGTCAGCCAGCCATCCCCGTTTGTTCCGCTTACCGGCGATGTGCCCATGACAGCACCGAGAAGTGCGAGATTTCCGGTCATCTCGTCGTACGCAGGGCCCGAAGATGCCTGCCAGTATCCGGGACCCGGAAACACTTCCGGGAACCCATGGTTCGCCGCATACGCGAACAGGTTCATCGAAGCCGTCGGTACGCAGTGCATACCGCCGTCGCCCGGCAAGCCGTCTCGGACCTGATCCAGGTCAGGCATGTGACTCAATTCGAACCCCCAGATCTGAGTTCGCGTAGTACGCAAATTCAACATCCGCAGAAGTCTCGGCCACGCCACAGCACAACCCCGCCGCGCCGATCAACGCCCCGGCACACCGCGCTTTCCTGCCCATCATGATGTCTTCCTCCTCCGATGCGGGTGGCCGCACCTTTCCTCCCGCCGCTGCCCAAACGCGCGGCGTACCCCATCACACTACCTCAGCGCCATTCGTCCGCAATACGCCAGGCGAGCACCTGCTGAAAGATATACCTGTTCAGGGTGCTTTCCGGGGTTAGCCGTGCGTGCGCTCGCCCTCTTCCCACAACTCAAAGAAATGGTGCGTCGGGCCATGCCCGCTCCCCACCTCCAATTCATCGGCGTGCGCGATCGCCCCCGTGATATACGCCTTGGCGCGCCGCACCGCCTCCTCGACCGAATTCGTCTGAGGCAGCAGCGCCGCGATCCCCGCCGACAGGGTGCAGCCCGTTCCGTGCGTGTTCTTCGTTGCGATCCGCGCTGCCTCGAACCGCGTCACAACCCCATCCACCAGCAGCAAATCATCGCTCCGCCCGCCGTCCAGATGCCCGCCCTTCATCAGTACCGCGCGTGCCCCGAACTCGATCAGCCGCCGCGCCGCCGATTCCATGCCCGCTTCGTCAGTGGGGGCGTCTTCTCCGAGCAGCTCGCCCGCTTCAGGCAGGTTCGGCGTCACCGCCGTCGCCAGAGGCACCAATTGCTCCCGCACCGCCGCCACCGCGTCCTCCGCCAGCAGCCGGTCCCCCCCCTTAGCCACCATCACCGGGTCGAGCACGATGTTCGACAGCCCACGCTCCCGTAGAACCGCGCCGATTGCCCCCGCAATCTCCGCGTTCGCGATCATCCCGATCTTCACCGCGTCGATCCGCACATCATCCAGCAGCGTCTCCAGCTGCTCCCGCACGAACCCGGCCGGCACCACCTGCACCCCGGTCACCCCGCGCGTGCTCTGGGCCGTCAGCGCCGTGATCACCGCGCAGCCGTATGCCCCCAGCGCGCTGAACGCCTTGAGGTCCGCCTGGATCCCCGCCCCGCCCGACGGATCGGACCCAGCGATCGAGAGCACATTCGAAATACGCGTCGTCATGGCCGGACCATAGCCGCCCTTCGCCCCGCGTTCGATCCGCGACGCAAAAAGGCGGCCTCCCTTTCGGAAAGCCGCCCTCTCTCCTCCCCTCCAGGCGGACTCGAAATCCCTTACCGGCGCCGGCGAAGGCCCGCGAGAGCCGCCAGACCCAGCAGACCCACAGTGCCGGGCGTCGGAATCCCGAACACGAGCGTGTCAATGCTCTCGTTCTCCTCGCTCGGCCAGAAGGTGAAGCCGCGAATCTGAGTGGAGGCATCGCTCCACTCCACCAGGCCTTCGCCCGCAAGGAACGACCCCGTCCCCGTGACCTCACCCAGCTCCGTGATCCCACCTTCAAACGGAGGCAGCGCACTGTCGGGATCGTCCGTCCAGATCGTCACCCGCCACTCACCCCAGGTATTCGCCTCGTCGGTGTAGTCGATGACAAAGAACGAAACGAAGGACTGCAGATCCTCAAACAGCACCGTGAAGAACGCGTTCGAGTTCAATCCGCCCACAGAGCTCGCATAAATCGCGTTCGGGGCCGAGGCCACATGAAAGTCACTCTGGGCATACATCTCCGAGTTGAACGCCGGGAAAAAGTGGACGCCTTGGTCCGCGTACCGGTCGTTCTCCCACATCGTGCCCGGCAAACCGGGCGTCAGCTCGATGTCATCGAAATCGATGATCGAAGCACCACCCAACGACACCGAGGCACACCCCAGTGTGCCCAGCACAAAACACATCTCGCGCAACATGAAAAACTCTCCTCGTGTGATTCACCGGTCAAACAAACCGGCACACACACTCCGCGGCAGGAAGCCTCGGATTCCGCCAATCAGCACTGAACTTTTTTGAATAATCTGCCCAAAGCCGCTTCAAGACCCCGAAAACGCCACATCCTCGAGCCATTCGGTCAGTTCAGGAGGCAGCACCTCCCCGATCTTCTCCGTCTCCGCCAGTTCCTGCCTGACCAGCGCCATCCCGTCCTCAAGCCGATCGTCCGCCGCCATTGCGACCGCGGTCAGGTGAACCGCGCCAGGCCTCAACTCGTGCCCCACCGGCAACTTCGCGAGCACCGGTCCGAGAACCTCGATCGCGCGATCAGGTCGATCGGCCTCGAGCAGCATCTGGGCGTACTCCTGCCGCGTGCGCATCCCTTCGGCGACTTGGTTCCAGTCCAGCCGCGAGTACAGGCCCAGTGCGCGGTCGAACTCATCCGCCGCCCGATCCCACTCCCGCGCGGCCCAGTAACACCGGGCCACCTGCCGAACAGCGAGGATCGCCAGAGACGAGCGAGCACCGTACTGGGCAGTCGCCCGCTCGACCTGCTCCTCAGCAAGCCGAAGCGCTTCCTCATACTCCGCTCGGTCATTCAGCATCCGTATCACCTGGGCCAGCGCGGTCTGGTAGTACACGCTCTGCTCTCCGCCCAGGCCCGCGGCATGTTCCAGAAGCACTCTGAACTCGCGCTCCGCTTCTTCGACGCGTCCAACATGACGCAGAGCCTGCGCGAATGTGAAACGAACATCGATGGTCTGCGAATGCCGCGAACCGTACCGCTGCTCCGCGTCCTCGAGCGCCCGCTGCGCAATCACCAAAGCCGCGCCCGGATCTTCCTGCAGCAGGACGCTCGCAAGGTAGCGCATGGATTCAAAGTGCAGCGCACTGCCCCGATGGATGCCGGAGGCAATCCGCCGTTCCATCTCACTCGCAAAGGCAAGGCGCTCTTCCTGAGGCATCACATGCACCTCATACAGTTCCGTACGAAGACGCACCGCGTGGTCATCGGGCAGGCTCTCCGCAGCCAGTTGCTGCAGTCGATCGATCTCCACCCGGTAATTCAGCTGCTTCCGAGACGCAAAGTGCGCCAACATCACATCAAGCCAGAGATCGATCGTTTCCGGAGCGCCCGGTCCTCGCTGGTCAATGGAAAGGCCCACGGCGTGCGTCAGCGTCGCTCCGGCTCCGTGCGAATCACCGATCGCACGCTGCGATTGCCCCAGACGCTCCAGAACCCGCATGAGCACCGGCGGCTCGTTGCTGAGCGAGGCAACCGCCTCGTCAGCGGTCGCGCGCAGGATGTCCTGCAACGATCGATCCTCGCCTTGGTACAGATCCGGATCGATGGCCGTCAGCATGTTTCCGAGCAGGAAATCCGACATCGCTTGCGCCCGCGCCCGCTCGATCGCCTCTTCGCGCAGCGCACTCTCCGCCTCAAGCCGCCCAAGCCGGGCCTCACGCATCCCGTAACTCAGCGCCGAAACCCCGCCCACCACCGCGATCGTCAACAGCGCCGCCATCGCCGTGATCGCCTGATGCCGCGCCACAAACTTGCGTGCCAGATACAGCGGCCCAGGCGCCGTCGCCGTCACCGGCAATCCCTCCAGATACCGCTTCAGGTCCTGCGCCATCGCCATCGCCGATGGATACCTCGCCTCCGGGTACCGCGCCGTCGCCTTCATCACGATCCGGTCCAGGTCGCCCTTCAGCGCCTTCGCCCTTCCCCCCGTCAAGGCCGCGGCCTCCGCCATCGCGCTCGGCTTCAGCCCGCTCATCGATCCCGAACGCAAACTCGATCGACCACCCGGACGCGAACCGGATTCAACCTCATCCGCCCCCGGCAAACGACCGGTCAATATCTCGCAAAGCACCACACCCAGCGCGTACACATCGCTGCGCACATCCGCCGCGTCACCGCCCTCGCGCTGCTCCGGGCTCATGTACCGAGGCGTGCCCAGCCGGTCCCCGGCGATCGTGACCGCTTCCCCGTCGGGATCGTCGAGCAGCTTCGCGATCCCGAAGTCGATCACCCGGGGCCGCAGTACCCCATCCACATCCTCCACCAGCATGTTCGCCGGCTTGAGATCACGGTGGATCACCGCCCGCTGGTGCGCGTGGTGCACCGCCTCGCACACCTCGCTCATCAGCGCCACACGCTCGCGCACAGCCAAACCCTTCGCCTCGCACGCCGCCGTGATCGGCACCCCGTTCACGAACTCCGTGACCACAAACGGCCGCCCGCGCCCGTCCACACCCGCATCGAGCACCCGCGCGATCCCGTCATGGTTCATCCGCGCCAGCAGCCGCCCCTCCGCCCGGAACCGCCGAACCACTCCGCGCGACGCCAGCTCGTGCCGCAGCAGCTTCACCGCCACCACCCGCTCCACCGGCACCCGCTGCACCGCCCGATACACAATCCCGAAGCCGCCCCGCCCGATCTCTTCCTCGATCGAGTACCCCTCGATCACCGGCGGCTCGATCTCCACCGGCCTCGCCTCGGCATCTCGGCGCAAGCCCACCCACCCCGTCTGGGTGTCGTCCGTCGCGTCCAGCAGTTTTCCCGCCGCCCGCTGGTGCGCCGCCAGAAGCGCCTCAACCGCCCCTCGCACCGCCTCGTCCACCCCCGCCAGTGCCGATTCCAGGTCGCCACCATCTTCCAGAACATCGAGCACCGACGAAAACGCGTCCTTCACCGACACCGAGTCCGCCGATCCATCCGGATCCCTGCGCTCGTCTCGGGTTGATCGCTCGTGGTCCATTCGCCTTCACTCGTCCTCGCCCGGCTCCATCAACTGCTGCAGACGAGCCCTCGCAAACTCCCAATCCCGCTTCACCGTCCGGGAAGAAACACCCAGCAGATCCGCGATCTCCTCGACCGACCGACCGCCGTAGAACCGCAGACGCACGACCGACGCCGCACGCTCGTCCTCTCCTTCAAGGCGGCAAAGCGCATCGTCCAGGGACAACAGATCCGCCGGATCTGCCTCGGAAGACGCCTCCAGCACATCCAGACTCACCGCCCCGCCGATGCTGGACCTCGCCTGCTTGCCCCCGCGCTTGGCCGCCACCCGGGCCCGGGCGTGATCGATCAGGATCCGCCGCATCGCCGTCGCCGCCGCCTTGTAAAAGGCATGCCGGTGCTCGAAGCTCGCCCCCGCGGCATCAGGGCTCTCGTCCCCTCCCGTCGCCTTGAACAGCCGCAGATACGACTCGTTCACCAGCCCCGTCGCCCCCAGCGTATGGTCCGACCGCTCCCCGCGCATGTGCGACCGCGCCACGATCATCAGTTCGTCGTACACGATCTCCAGCAGCCGGTCCCGCGCGCTATCGGACCCTTGGCGCGCCTGCTCCAGCAGCAGCGTGACCTCGCCGGGCCTGCGCTCGCTCCGAGTCTCGGAATGCTCCGGGCCAGTATCCACCATGCACGAAATATACCCCCAGACAGGGATAACACCCGTCCCGACGAGAAAATCCTGCACCCGACAATCCGGGACAGTCCGGTTAGACCGCCCGCGCTTGCACGATCATCGTCGAGTTCAGCAGCAGCTCCGGCGACATCAGGTGGCGCGTCATCTCGTCATACGGTGACTGCGCATCCGGACCCACCCAGCCACCATCCTTCAGCTTCGCGAATTTCTTCCGCGCCCGCTTCTGCGATGCCCGCGTCCCCAGCCACACCAGAGGCGACAGCGGCAGCATCGCCACGCTCGTCATGCTCCAGTTCGAAGCCATCAGCTTCTCGATCCGAAAGCCGCAGTGGTGCAGGCTGTAGCGCAGCTGGAAGTAACTGATCAGAAACGCGTGCCCGTGGTAGATCCGCGACCCGTCGTCCGACAAACCCCACACCGAGGTGTACTCGTCGATGTAACTCTTGAACGCCCGCTGCCCCGCCAGCGCATACGCCAGGCGCGCACGCAGCGACAGCAGGTTCGGCGTCGTGATCACCAGCGAACCACCGGGCGCCAGCAAGCGCCGGAACTCGCTCAGCGTCTTGTGCCGATCGATCACGTGCTCGATCCCCTCCACACACGCGATGACATCAAAGCTGCCGTCCTCAAACCCCAGCCGGCTCTCCATGTCGCCCGCCACCGGCCTCAGGTCGCCCTCGCGCTGCGGGTCCGTCGTCGCGTCGCCGAACAACCGCGTCCGCAGCCACGCCGGAAGCGTCGCTCCCGCCTCCTCCTCGAACGATTCCACCACGCCCCGCCCAGCGTGCTTCTTCTCGCCCCGCTCGAGGTACTCCGGAAACAGATCCACCGGCGTCACATCGAACCCCGCCGCCGCCAGCGGAGCGCTCAGCAGCCCCGAACCCGCCGGCAGATCCAGCACCCGCATCCCCTTGCGCTCCGCCCGCTCAATCCCCCCGAAGTACGACAGCACGAATGGGTACAGCGAGCGCGTCCCCAGACTCATCCGCACCTGCGCGCCGCGAGGCGTGTCCTGCGAACGGATCAGCCGCTCGGGCGCTCCGCTCGACCCTCGGCACGGCTTCTGCTCCATCATCGCCTCCGTCGGTCGGGTCTCGGGCATACCCAGAGTATACCGGGATCTCCCGATCGCCCACTTCTGGCTGGCCCTTCGGTCCCGAGTGTGCCTCCCATACACTGGGGCATGCTTACATCTCGCCTGATCGTCGCCGTCCTGCTCCTCGTCGCCCCCCTCGCCAGCGCCCAGTCCACCTGGCCCGAGATCCAGCGTCTCGCCGCCGAACGCTTCGGCGAGCCCGGAGCCCAGGCCGCGTCCTTCCTCGCCGAGCACCGACCCGAGAGAGACGACGCCATCAACCCGGAAATCGTCCTCGAGTCCATCGCCGTCGCCCTCCGCGCCCGCGAGACCTACCCCTGGGCCAAAGACCTCGCGGGCGACCTCTTCCTCAACGATGTCCTGCCCTACGCCACGCTCGACGAGCCGCGCGTCCTCGCCCGCGAACGCGTCCACGATCTTGCCGCCGACATCGTAAAAGACGCCACCACCGCCGAGGAAGCCGCTCAGGCCCTCAACCGCGAACTCTTCAAACTCACCGGCGTCCGCTATTCCACCCAGCGCCTCCGCGCCAACCAGAACTCCGCCGAAACCCTCGACACCCAGCTCGCCTCCTGCACCGGCCTGTCCATCCTCCTCGTCGACGCCTGCCGCAGCGTCGGCATCCCCGCGCGTGTCGCCGGCATCGCGAACTGGACCGACCGCAATGGCAACCACACCTGGGTCGAGATTCACGACGGCGAGCGCTGGCGCTTCACCGGTGCCGCCGAGTACGACGCCAACGGCCTCGACCGCGGCTGGTTCACCGGCCCCGCCTCCCTCGCCATCGAAGGACACGACCTCCACGCCATCTGGGCCTCCTCCTGGCGCACCACCGGCCACCGCTTCCCACTCGCCTGGAACATGGCCGATCGCTCCGTCCCCGGCGTTGATGCCACCCCGCGCTACGCCCGCAGCGCAGCCGCCGATGCCGCGCCCGTTCTCGCCATCCGCCTGTGGTCTTCCCGAGGCGGCACGCGCCTCGCCTCCATCGCCAACATCCTCGGCACCAACCACACCTCCGAAACCTTCGCCGACCCCATCGACATCAACCGTGTCGCCGAGTTCCCAGCCACCAATACCCGCCCGCTCCGCATCGCCTTCACCGCCGTCGGTGAAACCCGCACCGCCACCCTCGACGAATCCCAACGCCCTGGGCGCGTCATCGAACTCTATTGGGACGAACTCGCCCTCTCCGAAGATGCCGCCTCCGAAGCAGCCAACCGCCTCTGGACCGCCCACGCAGACTCCATCCGCGAAGAACGCGCCAAAGAACTCGAAGCCCTCACCATCAACGCCGGTGGCCCCGACATGAAACTCCTCAAGCGCGAGCTCGGCGAAGCGCCCGAATCCGGCCGCAGCCTGTGGATCTCCATGCACGGCGGCGGCGGCGCACCCCCCCAAGTCAACGACCAGCAGTGGCGCAACCAGATCCGCCTCTACACACCCGAAGAAGGCATCTACATCGCCCCCCGTGCCCCCTCCGACACCTGGAACCTCTGGCACCGCTCCGAGATCGATGCCCTCTTCGACCACCTCATCGAGTCCGCCGTCGTCGCCTGGGGCGTTGATCCCAACCGCGTCTACCTCCTCGGCTACTCCGCCGGTGGCGACGGCGTCTACCAGCTCGCCCCGCGCACCGCCGACCGCTACGCCGCGGCGTCCATGATGGCCGGCCACCCCAACGACGCCTCACCCCTCGGCCTCCGCAACCTCCCCTTCGCCATCTACATGGGAGGCAAAGACGCCGCCTTCAACCGCAACACCGTCGCTCAGCAGTGGGGGGACCGCCTCGCCGAACTCCAGAAGCTGGACCCCGCCGGCTACCCGCACCGCCTCACCATCTACCCCGAAGACGGCCACTGGATGGGCGGCAAAGACGCCGAAGCACTCCCCTGGATGGCCGGGCACACCCGCAACCCCTGGCCCGCCACCGTCGTCTGGCACCAGGGCAACACGGTCCACGACCGCTTCTACTGGCTCGCCGTCGATCGCGCTCAGGCCGCCAAGGGCCAGACCATCCGCGCCACCGTCGAAGGACAGACCATCACCATCGAGTCCGAAGATGTGCAGCAGATCGAACTGCTCCTCAGCGACGAACTCCTCGACCTCGATAAGCCCGTCACCATCATCGTGAACGGCAAGACCGTCCACGAAGGCGCAATCCCACGCACCGAGCAGGCCATCCAGCGCTCCCTCGAACTGCGCCCCGATCCCACAATGATCGCCACTGCCACGATTATCATCGAACTGCCAAAAAACTAGCCGCGTCCGGCAGGAAGCGGCCTCTTCCAGCCTCTCCCCTCGTGGGAGAAGCTGGCCGCGTGCGGTTTCAGCACGCGGACGGATGAGGGGGCGAACCGCCCGTCGCGATGAGGCGCAATTCAACCTACCCTCCCCCCATGCCCAACCGCCGCTCCCTCATCCTCCTCACCTACGCCGCCTTCTTCGGCTCCGGCGTCGCCGGGCTCGGCTACCAGATCGTCTGGGCACGCATGTTCTCCGTCGGCCTCGGCCACGAGCTCCCCAGCGTCTTCTCCGTCATTGCCGCGTTCTTCGGCGGCCTCGCCATCGGCGCCTTCGCGCTGGACAAGTTCATCAGCCGCTCCGCCTCGCCGGGCCGCTGGTACGCCGGTCTTGAAATCCTCATCGGCCTCTGGGCCCTCGCCACCATCGCGCTGATCCCCATCATCAACAGCGCGATGCACGACCTGATCGGAGTCGAGCCCTCGCCCGTCCGCCACTGGCTGCTCGCCTTCGGCATCCCCTTCATCACGCTCCTGCCCGCCACCGCCGCCATGGGCGCGACCCTCCCGGCCATGGACCGCTTCGTATCCGCACTCACCCACCAGGGGCGCACCATCGGCGGCATCTACGCCGTCAACACCCTCGGCGCCGCCGCCGGCGTCCTCGCCAGCACCTTCTTCATCATCCCCTCCCTCGGCTACCGCGCGACCGTCATCGCCTTCGCCATCATCAACCTCCTTTGCGCCGCCGTCATCCTCCTCTGGCCCGCCAAGGGCGAAACCGCGCGCGAACCCGTCCACCAACCCATCGAAGCCGCCCCGCCCGCCTGGCGACTCAACCTCATTCTCCTCGTCACCGGCTTGCTCGGCATCGGCTACGAGGTCCTCGGCGTGCGCGTCATGGCTCAGGTCCTCGAGAACACCGTCTTCAGTTACGCCGCCGCGCTGATCGTCTACCTGTGCTTCACCGCCATCGGCGCCGCCCTCTACCAGCGCCTGCTGAGCCGCCGCCCCTTCGCCCCGACCCTCACCACGCTGCTCATCGCCCTCTCCACCTCCTGCATGATCGGCATCCTCGTCCTTGGTCGCGGCATCGATCTCTACGAAGCCATCGCCATCGCCCCCGGTCGCAGCTTCGCGCGGGGTCTACTCGCCGAGTTCGTCATCGCCGCCCTCGTCTTCGCGCTGCCCACGCTGCTCATGGGCGCCACCTTCAGCCACCTTGCCCAGGCCGCCCGCCGTGAGCGTGGCGGCGTCGGTCGCGCCCTCTGCATCAACACACTCGGCGGCTCGCTCGCGGCCGTCTCCTTCGGCATCATCCTCCTGCCGACCATCGGCGCGAAGTGGGCCCTGACTATCGTTGCCCTCGGCTACCTGACGCTCCTCCCCAAGTGGCGCGACCAGCGCGTCGTCTACTCCGCGATCCCCGTCGCGCTCGCCATCTTCCTCCCGTCCAACCTCGTGCTCGTCACGCCTCCGCCCGGCGGGCGCACCCTCGAATACCGCGAGGGCGTCATGGCCGCCGTCGCCGTCGTCGAAGACCCGCAGGCCAACCGCTTCCTCAAGGTCAACAACCTCTTCCAAATGGGCGGCACCACCAGCGGCTTCGCCGAGCGCCGCCAGGCCCACCTCCCGCTCCTGCTCCATCCGAACCCCGAGCGCGCCCTCTTCCTCGGCGTCGGCACCGGCATCACCACCGGAGCCGCCACTATCTATCCCAACCTCAAGATCGACGCCGTCGAACTCCTCCCCGAGATCGTCGAGCTCATGCCGAGCTTCGAATCCGAAAACCAATTCCTGCACCGCCAGCCCGACGTCTCCCTCTTCACCGCCGACGCCCGGCGCTTCATCCGCGCCACCGACGAAACCTACGATGTCATCGTCGCCGACCTCTACCACCCCGCGCGCGACGGCTCGGGCATGCTCTACACGCGTGAGCACTTCGCCGCCATCCGCGACCACCTCAACGAAGGCGGCCTCGCCTGCCAGTGGATGCCCCTCCACCAGCTCGACACCGAAACCGCACGCCTCATCATCCGCACCTGGCTTGAGGTCTACCCACACACCGTCGCCGTCATCGCGCACTTTAATGTCAACACGCCCGCCCTCGGCCTCATCGGATCCAGTCAGCCCCTGACCTTCCCAACCGACTGGTACGCCCGTCGAACCGCCGGCACCCCGATCCTCAATGGTCTCATCCAGCAGCGCCAGGCCCTCTACAACGATTTCGCCCTCTTCGGCACCTTCGTGGCCGACCGCGACCAACTCGCTCGCTTCGCCGGCGACGGCCCCGTCAACACCGACGATCGCCCCCTCGTCACCTTCCGCGCCCCGCGCTTCATCTACCGGCAGTCCGTCTCGCCCTACGCCCGCCTTCAGGCCATCCTCGCCGAAACCGAGCGCGATCCCGCAGCTCTGTTTGACGCGGCCGATCCCATCGCCCCCGTCTTCATTGAAGCGCTCCGCGACTACCTCGCCGCCCGAGATGTCTTCCTCGCCGGCGCGATCAAGCAGGCCCAGGGCGACCCTGCCGCCGCCGTGCGCGACTACATCGAAAGCGCTCGCCTCAGCCCCAACTTCCTCACCGGCTACCTGAACGCCCTGCAATACGCCGCGGCACAGGCCGAGACCGGCAACACCGTCCAACGCGCCCAGGCACGGACCATCCTCCGGGACCTGCGCGACGCCAACCCAAGCCGCCCCGAAGCCCCCGAAGCCCTCCGCCGCCTCTTCGGCGAATAACGCGGCCGGCTTCCCTACGGCCCGCCCGCCCCGCCTCGACTCGCCACAAAAACGCAAACCGCCCGCTCGAGGGCGGGCGATCCGGCAGAGAAAACCGAGAAATAGTGGGCCTGACAGGATTCGAACCTGTGACCTCACCCTTATCAGGGGTGCGCTCTAACCAGCTGAGCTACAGGCCCGCAGCGAAAACCGCGGCCCGGCAGTATACCGACACTCCGCCCGTGTGTCAGCCGCCTTCCGGACGGTTTTCCTGGACGTCCCCAAAGCCAGAGGGCTCCACCCCGGCTGCCGGATCCGAACCCCCCGGCAGTTCCTGCGATGCCTCCTCCCAGGACTGATCCGCCACCCACCACCACGCCGAGCGGTCAGGGTCGAACTTCGCGATCTCGATCGCCCGTGGCATCGAGGGCACCGGATCGTCCACCACGAATCGCCAGACCAGCGGCATCGCCTCGCCCTTGCTCGGTTTCAGATGCCCGGTTTGCGGCGCCTCGCGGATGATCACCAGCGTGTCCTCGGGGTTCAGTTCCCGACTTGCGCCCAAGCGGCTGCCGATCCGCCGCCGCGCCAGACGCACCCGCTTCTCGGTCATCGCCAGGGCGTAACCCGCCGGGTTCGATCGCGCCAGCCACGCCAGCGAGATCAGGATAAACCCGACCACCGCGATCAAGAGCGCCAGCGGACGCACCCCCGACAGCGCGAGCACCATCACCACGCACAGCCCGAAGATCCACAGCAGCACCGTCGACGCGTTGGCCTGATCACCCACCGGCA
>CAZIXS010000070.1:0-15405 GCA_964543335.1 uncultured Phycisphaeraceae bacterium
AATCACTTAGCGCAAGTCGAATCCACGGATGCGCGCTTTGTTCCCATGCCACCCGCTCAGCCTTCGACCCACCACTTCTTGCCATCTCGTCCGACGCGTCGGTAGAGGGTGTCGCGTTCGACGGGTTCGAAGCCGGCTTCGCGGATGGCTTTCTGGAGGTCGAGCACGGTGACCTCCTGGTGGGTGCTGGCGCCGCCGACCTTGGTGATGTCGTACCAGACGACGGTGCCGTCGATGTCGTCTGCGCCGCTCTGGAGCATGACCTGGGCCATCTTGAGCGTCTGCATGATCCAGAACGCTTTGATGTGCGGGAAGTTGTCGAGCATGAGTCGCGCGACGGCGAGCGTGCGGTAGTTCTCCAGTCCGGACGGGCCGGGCAGGTGCTCGAGTTCGCTGCCGTCGGGGAAGAACGGGAGCGGGATGAGGGTCTGGAAGTAGCCGCCGTCGTCGGCGGTGATTTTGCCCTGCTCGCGCAGGCGCTCGGGGGACTCGACGCCGGGGCGGAGCAGCGAGACGACAGGGATGTTTCCTTCCGACGCTTCCTCGGCTTGCTGATCTCCCCCGGCGAAGCCGTCGGCCTCGTCGCGGTTCCACTCGGGGCGCATGGGTTCGCCTTCATAGCCGAGGCGGTGCAGGGCGCGGTCCTGTGCGCGCCGGAGCATGTCCATGTGGACCAGGCGCTCGCGACGCTGCTCGATGTGGCCGTAGAGGATGGTGCAGTTGCTGTTGAGCCCGAGTTCGTGGGCGACGCGGTGGACATCGAGCCAGACATCGGAGCGGATCTTGCCCTTGTGGGTCTCGTCGTGGACGCGGTCGTCGAAGACTTCCGCGCCGCCGCCGGGCAGCGAGCCGAGGCCCGCGGCTTTGAGTTCGCTGAGCACCCAGCGGATGCCTTCGACGCGGTCCTTGGCCTTGTACTTCCTGGCGATCTTGGCGAGGTGCACGACTTCGACGGCGGTGAAAGCTTTGAGGTGCAGGTCGGGCGCGACTTCCTTGATGGCCCGGAGCATGTCGGGGTAGTACTCCCAGGGCAGGTAGGGGTGCAGGCCGCCGACGATGTGCATCTCGGTGGCGCCGTTCTCGATGGCCTGGCGGGCCTGAGCGCGGATGTAGTCGAGGTCGCGGGTGTACGCGCCGTCCTGATCCTTCTTGCGATAGAACTCGCAGAACTTGCATGAGAGCGCGCAGACGTTCGAGTAGTTCAGGTGGCGGTTGATGTTGTAGTAGGCGATGCCGGGGGTGAGGCGGCGGCGAACCGAGTCGGCCAGTTCGAGCACGGTCCAGATATCCGGCGTGCTGAAGAGCAGGTCGCCGTCATCGAGCGTGAGGCGCTCGCCCGCTTCGACTTTGGCGCGGATGGCTTCGAGGCGCGGGTCGGCGTGGGCCGGGGTGTGGAGCGGGTTGGCGGGGATGGTGGCGGTGGTCATCGGGTGGTCTTTCGGTGGTCGAATTTTCAAATTGTATTGAAACAAGAGCTTGGAATCGACCCCGTCCGGGACGAAATGTTGGGCCGGCGCGCGGGTTATCGGGATGCCCGGAAGGAGGGCGGGGCGAAGCGTGCCGCCTGAGCGGGTCCGGCGAACGGTGCGGGGCGGTGGGGTGCCGGCGTGGGTGGAGCGTAGCCCTTGGCGGTTCGATGGTGTGGACACGGCAAGCCGCGTCCTGATGCGCGGTGGTATCCCTGCTCCAGATCCGGGAGGGCAGCAGATGTTCGGCAAGCGACGCGACAAGGACGGGCAGGATGGCGAGCGGTTTGAGGAGCAGCAGCCCTCCGGCGGTTCGTTTGGTGGCCCGTTCATGCCGCAGGTTCCGAGTGGTGCGGATGTCCCGGCGTCCCGGCCTCTGTATGGCGGTGGGGATGTGAGCGATTCGGCGACGAGTGATGACCGGTTTGCTTCGAATCTTGAAGCGGATCTGGAGCAGAACACCGATTCGGAGTCGGGTGCCGAGGGCATGGTGCCTGAGGCGATCGAGCC
Organism: uncultured Phycisphaeraceae bacterium; assembly: GCA_964543335.1. Classification (GTDB taxonomy): domain Bacteria; phylum Planctomycetota; class Phycisphaerae; order Phycisphaerales; family UBA1924; genus JANSXG01. The sequence continues at coordinate 1,977 of CAZIXS010000070.1, forward strand.
CGTGGCGGCCGAGCAGGCTATGGAGACGGAGACCCCGCTGGCGCCGGTGGCCATCGAGTCGGCCGAGGAGCCGCCGGCGGAGGAGCACGAGCCGGTGGCAACCACCCCCCCTGCTGCTCCGTCGCCCGCACCGGCTCCGAAGGCGATGCGAGGGATCAGCCGGGATGGCGATCAGATGCTCGGGCTGCTGTCGACGATTGAATCGCAGCTGGGCGAATTGCAGCGGCTGAAGGCGGACCGGGAATCGCTGATCGGTGATCTGGAGCTCGCGCGCCAGGAGCTCGAAGCGCAGCAGTCGCTGCTGGACGAGCGGGAGAAGAGTGTCGCGGCGCTGGAGGAAGAATCGCGCGAGAACCAGCGGATCACGGAGAACATGCTGGCCGAGGCCGAGAAGCGCGAGGCGGAACTGGAGAAGGCGCGAGCGGAAGTGGAAGAGCATCGCACGCGCACCGAGGAACTCGAGCGGGTTCTGGACGAGCGGAGTCTGCGTCTGGAGTCGCGGGATGCCGAACTGCGGCGCCGGCTGGAAGAGATCGAGAGCAAGGAGCGCGAGACCGAGCAGCGCGATCTGGAGATGCGCGAGCAGATCGCGGCTGAGTTTGAGTCGCGGATCCGCGAACTGAACGAGCTGCTCGAATCGACGCGCGGTGAACTCGAAGGACTGCGGAGCCAGCTTGAGGAGCGGGCCGCGGAGATCGAAAAGGTCAAGGCCGAGAGCGCCGAGCGGCTCGCGCAGCGCGAGCAGGAGCTTCGCGCGGAGATGGACTCTCGCCTGCAGGGCGAGAAGCAATCGGTTGATGAGCGTGTGCAGGCGCTGGAGTCGCGACTCGAGCAGGCGAACGCTGCGATCGAAGAGGCCGGCCAGGCTGCCAGCAGCGAGCGGTCGCGCCGCGAGGAGCTGGAGGCCAAGGCGACGGAACTGAGTCAGCAGCTCGAGGCGGCGCAGAAGCAGGCCGAGGAGGCCGTGCAGCGCGCATCTGCGATGGAGAGCGAGCAGGGCAGCGCCAGCGAAGCGGCGGCGCAGACCGATGCGCGCCGGGCTGAACTCGAGGCGGAACTGTCGAAGACGCGCGATCAGCTCGCGGAGGCGGGTCGCCACCTCAGCGATGCGCAGGCGCGGGCCACTGCGGCGGCTGAGAAAGTCGAGTCGCTGAGCACGGAACTGGAATCGGTGAAGGCGCAGATCGCGAGCGCACCGCCTGCCCCGACGGGTGGTGTGGATCCGGCTGAGATCTCCAAGCGTGACCGCGCCATCGAACTGCTGAAGGGCAAGCTCGACCAGGCGATGACGCGCGTGAAGCAGCTCGAGGAGCAGCCCGCGGCTGCGCCGGTCGCTGGAGGCTCACCCCAGAAGGGTGAGCTGGACGCGATGCATCAGAAGCTGCTGGCCAAGCAGCAGGAACTGGATGTCCTGGCGCACAAGCTCGCGGCTCGGGAGAAGGCGCTGGACCAGAAGGGCTCGGCGCCCAAGCCGATGTCACCGATGGCCGGCGGCGGCACCGAGGAGGAGCGCGAGGCGCTTCGCAAGGAGTCCGAGCAGTTGTTTGCACAGCGCGAGCAGCTGGCCGAGGCGAAGGCCGCGCTGGATCGCAAGGCCCGGAAGGTCGCGGCGAGCGCTTCGAAGGGCAAGGCGGCGAACATCATGCTCGCGTCGGTCGTGACGATGGTAATCCTGGCGATGCTGTCGTGGTACGGTGCGGGTCAGTTTGCCAAACCGGTGCATGTCGCGAGCGTGGAGCTCGGTGTGGACCCACAGGTGACTGATCTGAGCGCTCGCCAGAAGGCGGCCTGGCAGCAGTACCACGAGGCGCTCTTGGATGATCCGCAGTTCCACGAACTCGCGGCGCGTCGCCTCAAGCAGCGCGGCTATGCGGAATTCGGGACCCCGAGCGATGTGCGGGCGATGATGAGCGAGGGCTTGATCGCCAAGGAATCCAGCGCAGACGGTTCGCTCACGCTGCTGTACACGGGCGCGGGAAGGGAGCGGACCGAACGGGTGCTGGATACCTTCAGCGGTTCGCTTTCGAGCTTTGCCAATGAGACGCGCGACCATCGTCTGGATGGGGCGGCGACCGCGTTGATCCAGCCGGTCTCGACCGACCCCACGCCGATCGAGGATCCGCGGGTGAACCTGTTTGCCATGCTGTTCGGCGGGTCCTGCGCGTTCGCGCTGTTCGGCTCGGTGATCCTGTGGCGCCGGATGTCGCGCGATCTCACGCAGTTCGAAGACCGCCTCTCCGACGGCGCGGAATTCGCAACGCTGGAAGTCGGCCCGACCGAGGGCGCGGCGTCGAGCGAAGGTCGGCGCCTGATGTTCTGAGGTGATGCTCGGCTCACAAACAAACGCACCCGTCCGGGTTGGACGGGTGCGCTGTGGTGGGAGTGTTCGTCGAAGTCGAGCGGAGCGGATCAGCTCATGCCGAGGATGCGTTCATCGGGGCGGTCGGTGTAGCGCGGGCCGTAGATGGCCAGGTTGCCGACGGTCTCGAGATCCACATAGTCCACACGGAAGGTGATCATGCCTTCGCTGGCACGGAACTCGCGCACGGTCTGCGGAGCGGCGCCGTCTCGTTCGAGGACGAGGGAGTAGCGGCCGTTGGAGACGGGCATGTCCTTGCAGAAGAGGAAGGCGACCTGCGTCTCGGGGTGAACCCAGAGGCGGGCCTGCGTGGACAGCGATTCGCCGGGCGTGAAATCGAAGACCTTGGCACCTTGAGCGAGCGCGACTTCCTGGAAGTCGGCGCCGAGTTCGGTGAGCAGGGCGCGCCCGAGGGCGATCTCGGTTTCCTCGCGGTAGGCCTGGTTGCTGTCGAAGACATAGGCGGCGACACCGGTGAGGAGCACCGTGGTGGTGGCGAAGCCGATGCAGGCGGCGCGCCAGATGGTGGTGGAATTGAACCACGCGCCGGCTTTGCTGCCCGTAGAGACCGCTTTGGCGGCGGCCGCGGCGTCACCGGCGGTGAGGCCAATGATGGCGTCACGCACGGCGGACATCACACGGAACTTGAGACCGGCGGGCGGATCCACCTCCGGGAGGAGGTGATCGGCGTTTGCGAAGCGTTTCTGCTCGCGCCGGATCTGGGCCTGGATGGCTGGCGAGGCGGCGCGGAACGCGGCCTCGAACTCGGTACGCTCTTCGGTATCAAGCATGCCGAGGGCATCCAGCGACGCCATTTCGATGAGTTGCTCTGTAGTCATGACGAAAACTCCTCCCCCACACTTGTTTCTCGGAGCCGCACCAGCGCCCTGCTGAGCGCGGATTTGATCGTGCCGAGTGGCACGCCGAGTTCCATCCCGATCTGCTTGAGCGTTTGGCCGCCGAGGTACGCCCTCTTGACGACGATCTGCTGAAGCTCGGGCAACATGTCTACTCTTCGCAAAACGGCGGCGTAGCGTTCGTCTTGCTCCATGCCCACTATTGGGGCGTTGTCTTCTTCGGATGGTGTGGTCCAGCCCTCTTCCAGCCTGGACGGGCTGAGACGGGAGCGGAACCGGCGGAGACGGTCCACCATATGTCGACGCGCGATGAGCATGACCCATGTCACCAAAGCGGCTCTTTTCGGGTCGAAGCGGTCCGCGGTGCGCCACAGACGCAGAAAGACTTCCTGCACGACGTCCTCGGCATCCGAGCGTGTGGGCATGGTCTGGTAGGCCATGCGGTACACGAGCGGGGCGAAGCGGTCGTAGAGCTCGCCGATGGCGAGTTCATCATCCGAGGCGACACGCTGCATCAGCAGCAGGTCCTGCTCCGGCGAGGGATCCGGAGCGCCGGAGTCGGCCGAACCGGATTGTGCTGGAGCCGTGACCATGTCGAGAGCATGCTTTCGCGCTGAAAATCGGGGTCCAAACCGGGCATCCTCCCGTACACACACCGTATACGGAACTCTCCACCGGCATTTTCTTATACGCGAGAGTTTCCCGGTCGGATGCCCGAACTGCTGAAATTCATTTGAAATACCGGGTATCTGCCCGATAACCTGCACCAGGAAGGGTGATTCGTGACCCGATTCCATGGCCATCGCCCGAGAATTCCTCGGGCGAGTGTAAAGAAATGTATGGCATTCGGGCGTTGACCGACTATATTGAGTGTGGGCATACACCTGCCGATTCGTGGGAACTCACCATGACCTCGAGCGACAAAGCGCAGAAGAACGGGTTCGTTCAACGCGGCGGCAACGCAGCGCGGCGATCGAACCACGGCTTCTCGCTCATCGATCTCCTGGTTTCCCTCGCAGTCATTACCACGCTGATCACGATCCTGTTGCCCTCGCTGTCCAAAGCTCAGGAAGCGGCGCGTCGGGTGGGCTGCGCTTCGAACATGCGACAGATCGGCATGGCGCTGCAGATGTACGCCTATGAAAATGGCGACCGCCTGCCGCCGAGCGAATTCCTCGACCCGGATGGGCGGGAGTACAGCCCGCAGGACACGATCTTCATTTACCTCTCCGAAAACGCCACGACCGATCGTGTGGAACCGGAGAGCCAGAATCGCTGGGATGGTCTGGGGCGGTTGTTTGCCGGTGAGTATCTCGACTCGGCGCAAGCGTTCTACTGCCCGAGCCACACGGGCGATCACGCGTTCGATCACTACGAAGAGCAGTACGACGCTCAAGAGGGTGACATCGCCACGAACTACCAGTATCGCCTGCCCGCGAACATCCGGTACTTCACAGACTATCGCAATTCCACCACGCTGCTCGCGGACGCGATGCGCACGCAGTTTGATTACAACCACCAGGTCGGCAACTACATGTTCAAGGCCGACCTGAGCGTGTCGTGGTTCAGCGACATCGATGGACGCCTGTTCGCCAGCCTGCCCGGCGACATGACCAACCCGGTTGAAGCGGTGAACGCTCTGGAGACCGCTTGGGAACTGCTGGACTCGAAGGGCTCGAACGGGCCGGACGGTCCGAACGGCAACGGTGGTGGTGGTGGCGGCGGCATGCCCGGTGGCCCCATCGCTGGCGGCGGCAACGGCTAAGCCGATCGAATTCAACTGCAAACGCTGGGGATTGACCCTCTGCGGGCTTTGCTATCGTGTGGCGAAGGAACATCGCCCGCTGGTGCGGGTCTACCTTGTTCACTCCACTGCACCATGACCAGATCCCTGATCAACCTGCTCGCGACCGCCTTCGTCCTGCTGGCGCTCGCACCGGCACAGGCCCAGCTCTTCCCGGAGCGGCTGTACAGCGGCATCAACCAGGAGATCCCGCTGCGGGTGGACCTGCCCGCCGACGCCCGGCGCGCGGAGATTCACCTTGTGTCTCCTGCCACGGGGCAGATCGAGACGCGCTCGGCGGTTGATGGTGGGCGGGTCGACCTGAGCGATCTGTTTCCTCTGATCTGGACCGAGCGACGGCCCCGCGTTCGGTACGCGCAGCTCGTGGTCGACGAAATCCGCGTCGGGGCGCCCATCGTGATCGACCCGCTGACCACTCCTCGGATCGCCGAGGACCGTCTGACGGCGGTGCTGCGCAGTGCCGCACTCCTCGACGAGGCGGCCGAGCGGATCCGAACGATTCTCGCGCTGCCGATCCCGGCCAGGCAGCGGCTGCGTGAGGAGATCGTGCTGCAGGATCCGCCGGAGGTGGTGTTCTCCGGGGTGCGGACCTGGACGCTGGAGCGCATCGTGTTCGAAACGACGGCGGGTGAGCTTGAGATCGCGCTGCGCCCGGATGCAGCGCCGCGCACGGCGTACCACTTCCTCATGCTCTGCAAGGGCGGGTTTTACACGGGGACGACTTTTCACCGGGTGATCGCGGAGGATGCACAGGGCAATCCGTTCCTGATCCAGGGCGGTGACCCGACCGGCACCGGCGCTGGCGGCCCGGGGTTCTCGATCGACTTCGAGCGATCCCCGCTGGAACACGACTTCGGCATCGTGTCGCTGGCGCGGCTGCCCCAGGACCCGAACTCCGGTGGCTCACAGTTTTTCATCTGCCTGAGCCGCGAGGCCTGCGCAGGGCTGGATGGTCAGTACGCGGCGTTTGCGGAGGTGGTGCGAGGGGCATCGACGCTGCAGACGATCGCTGCGCTTCCGGTGGGGCCGGTGGATCCGTCGGTGGAGGGTTCACCGGAGGAACGCCCGCTCGAACCGCCGGTGATTACGGCGGTGCGTGTGATCGGGGCCACCCCGACGACCCGCGAACGGGTCGATCCGAAGGATGTGCCGCCGGTCGAGCGGTGAAACCCCCTCAGCCGTGCAGTTCGCGCCATTTGGTGACGGCTTCGGGTTCGCGCGGGTAGAACGGCGCGAATTCGAGCGCGGGTGTCGGCTCGATCGACGCGGATGCTTCGAGCACGGCGACGGCATCGAAGTGAGGGCGGCAGAAGCGTGTGCTGAGTCCGTCAGGATGGTGCGTGCGCACGGTCTGCTCGAATCGTTCGTCACAGATGATCATGGCCAGCGCGGAGCAGTCGAGTGCTTCGACTGGTTGCAGACCGGCGCTCAGGCGGGTTTCTCTGCCGCGGTACCGCTCAAACCAGACCGAGTCTCGCTTCCAGGCGAGGGCGATGCCGGTCTCGGCATGAGGATCGGCCTCGGCTCTACGGACGAGCGCGGCGGCGGTCGGCACGGCGATGCAAGCGGTGCCGTGGGCGAGGGAAAGCATTTTGGCAACGGTCACGGCGATGCGCAGGGCCGTGAACCCGCCGGGGCCGATGGAGACGGCGATGCGCTCGAGGTCGGACGGCTGCACGCCGGCTTCGTGGCAGGCCCGGTCGATGGCGGGCAAGAGCGCATCGTCGTGGCGGTCGATGGGCTGGAGGGCGGCGGTGGCGAGTACCTTCGGCTGATCGGGGCCGGGTCTGCCGATGGCGACCGCGGTCCAGCCGGATTCGGCGGAGGAGGGGTTGGAGGTCTCGATGGCGAGCGTGAGCGGGGAATCGGGCATGTGCGGAAAGTGTACCGGGGCGAAATCCCAATACAGGAAGGACGAGCAATTCGGATGAGCGGTTCGCGATGGGGTACCCTGAGCGAGGTGCACAACCGCGATGAGGAGCAACCGATGCAGCAGGAAGACCCGATCATCCCCATGGAAACCGACGCGATCGAGGCGACCGCGCCCACCGAGGACGAGCGGCTGAAGAACGATCGGCCGAGCAAGCACGGGCTGCCGCCGGATTTCGGCATCGAGCAGTCGGTCATGACGGTGCGTCCGGCGTTCTTCCGCGCCAAGCCTGTGCGTTCGCTCGGACTCATCGTGCTGCCGGTGATCGCGGCGGTGGCGACCTGGTATTTCGCAGAAGCGGGAGCGCGGATGAAGCCGGTGCTCACCGCGGCGGGGATCGGCGCGATCGTGTGCTGGGTGCCTTTGGCGGTGTGGTGGTTCGTGGCGACGCGCGGGCGGGGGCTGGAGATCACCAACAAGCGCACGATCGAACGGCGTGGTCTGCTGAGCAAATCAACCGACGAGGTGCTGCACGACCATGTACGGAATGTGAAGGTGGACCAGAGCTTCTACCGGCGTGTGGTGCGGATCGGCCAGTTGGGGATCGCCAGTTCGGGTTCGGACCAGACCGAGATCATCATGGAAGACCTGCCGAACCCGAACCGGATCCGCGAGATTATTGATCTGTATCGGCCGCTGGACTGATCGCGGCGGGCTTCTGGCGGGCGATCGGCTCGATGCGCCAGTAGGTGAGCGATCGCCAGAGCCATTCCAGGGGACCCATGCGGTAGCGCTGGAGCCAGAGCAAACTGAAGGCGATCTGGAAGAGCCAGACCATCAGGACCACGAGCAGCAGCTCGGAGCGTGACATTTGGCCGAAGTAGCTGAAGCCCCAGCCGTAGAAGATGACCGCGCCGAAGAGCGACTGCATGAGGTAATTGGTGAAGGCCATGCGTCCGACGGCGGCGAGCGCGGTGCGCAGCCATGACAGCACGCCGGCTTTGCACATCAGCATGATCAGCGCGATCCATGAGAAGGCGACGGCGACGCTGCCGAACGCATTGAACGCGCCGTTGACGCCCATGACCGCGATGGGATCGAAGTTGTCGGCGTGCATCTTGTTGACGCCCAGCAGCACGAGCGGGATGCCGATGAGCAGGCCGATCGCGAACATGGCTGAATAGAAGCTGTAGGACTTCTTCGCGCTGAAGACCCCCCACTTGTAGAGGGCCATGCCGAGCAGCATCAGGGCTTGGATGCGCCAGATTCCCCACAGTAGAAAGCCCCAGGTTTGCAGTACGACAGTCTGGGATGCCATGTGGCTGATCTGATCGGTGTACGAGCCGAGAATGGCTCTTCGCTCGGCGTCGAGCGTGGCCTCATCGGGGTAGAACTCCGCCGCGATACCCGGCCATGCCTCCACCGCCCAATCGACACCGGCATTGGCTTGCCGCTCGACGTATTCCACGCTCAATTGCTGACCGATCATCGTGATCGACGAGATCGGCAGGAGCATGCAGGCGATGATGACCAGGAACATGGGTGGGAGTCTGCGGAAGAGGAACGCGATCATGCCGACGAGGGCGTAGGCCACGAGGATGTCGCCGTACCAGATCAGGTAGGCGTGGAGCATGCCGATGAGCAGCAGCCAGCCCATGCGCCGGTAGTGGACTCCCGCCGCCTTGCCCCGGCCACGCCTGTGTTCGATGCGCTCGGCGAAGAGGACGATGCCCGCGCCGAAGAGCATGGAGAAGATGGACATCATCTTCATCTCGAAGAGGAGATGGCTGCCGAGCCAGGCCCAGTAGTTCGCGCCTTCAAAGCCACCGTGACTCGGTGGGTCGAAGAAGGCGTAGTAACTGAGCGCGAAGGTGGGGATGTTCATCACGAAGATGCCCAGCAGGGCGAGGCCGCGCAGAACATCAATGGAGTCGATGCGATCGGTTTCGCGGACCGGAGTCAGGGGAATGGCTGGGCCAGCGTGAGTCGGATCCAATCGAGCACCTCCTCCGTGCGGGACAGATCGGCGAAGAACCGGTCGGCGTCGGGCATGTGCTCGGCGCCGAACGAACCGGTCCCGACCGCGAGCACGCGGCAGCCGTGCGCCTTGGCGCAGGATACATCGTGGGGCGTGTCGCCAATGATGAGGATTTGCTCGCCGGCGATTTCACGCCCGAAGCGCTCGGTGAAACGGGTGATGCCCACAGCGGGCAGGTGTTCCCGGGCGGGGGGATCGTGCGGGGAGTCGCAGCCCCACACCGCGATCTGAAAGCGGTCCGGATCGATACCGGCGGCTCGCAGCTTGATGGCCCCGGTTTCGGGGTAGTTGCCGGTGAGCAGGCCGAGGGTGAACGAACGATCCGCTTCCAAAGCATCGAGCAATTCGAGAATGCCCGGGCAGGGACGCGCCATGCCGGGCTGAACCACGAGCTGGCTCAGGTGGTGGCGGTACCCGGCGCGGAAGGCCTCGATGGTGTCGGGGGTGACGGGCTGATCATGGGCGCGGAGCAGGTCGGCGATGATGAGTGGGTCGAGACGACCGGCGTACTCGACGCGATGCTCATCGAACAGGTCGCCGAAGGCGGCTCGTCCGGCCAGGCCCATGGCCTGGATCCCGGTGCGGCTGGTGGTGATGAGCGTGGCATCGACATCGAAGAGGATCAGCATGGGTATGCCCTTTTTGCAGCATGCGTGAACGAGGCGGGCGGGATGCTAGCGATTTTTCGCACCGGTTATCCCGAAGACGCAAAAAGCTGTCGGAAACGCAACCGAAATCACACATTCTCGGGTCTTGAGGGTTGACCCTTGCGTTTACGCGGCCACCATTCCTACTGTGCATTCGTGCGGGACCCCGGGCCGCGCGTGGGACCGACCTCCCACCGGCCAATCCTCTCCTCCCCCACCGATCCTCTTCGTTGCAGTCAGTTCAGGCCCCGTCCGCGACGGGGGCTTTCGTATCACGCCAGTTCACTGAGGCACGGACGCTTGGCTTCGAGCGGCATCAACAACGATCGGGATCGCGTGCTGGAGGCGACGAACATCGTCGACCTGATCGGCGAGCAGCTGCGCCTGGTGCCCAAAGGCCGGGAGTATGTGTGCCTGTGCCCGTTCCACGACGACTCGAAACCCTCGATGTATGTGGTGCCGCACAAGCAGATCTACCACTGCTTCGCCTGCGGGGCGGGGGGGAACGCGCTGGACTTTGCGATGAACTACCACGCGATGGGGTTTGTCGAGGCGCTGAAGCATCTGGCCGAGCGGGCCGGGGTGGAACTGACGCCGTGGAAGGGCGGGACCGGCTCCGAGTCCGCCCAGGATTCTTCCGGCCTGAGCAAGGAGCAACTCCTTCGGGCCAACGCCTTTGCCCTGTCGTTTTTCCGGGCGATCTTCCGGCACGAGCAGCATGGGGCGGTGGCACGCGAGATCGCTACCAAGCGAGGCCTGAGCGCCGAGGTGATCGAGCGGTTCCAGATCGGGGCCTCACCGGACCGGTTCGACGGGCTGCTGGCGGCGATCAAGGCCAAGTCGCTCGACCCAGCGCCTTTCGCCGAGTTGGGTCTGCTGAAGCGAAAGGAAAGCGGCGGCTACTACGACGCCCTCCGCAACCGGCTGATCTTCCCCATCCTTGATCAGATGAACCGGCCGATCGCCTTCGGCGGGCGGATCATCAACCCCGAGGACACGCCGAAATACCTGAACAGCCCGGAGACCAAGCTGTTCCACAAGTCCTCGACGCTGTACGGGATGCACGCAGCGTTCCAAGCGATCAAGAACAGCCGCGTGGCGATCATCACCGAGGGCTACACCGATGTGATCGCCTGCCACAAGGCGGGGTTTGAGAATGTGGTGGCGACGCTGGGCACCGCGCTCACGCCCAAGCACGCTTCGATCCTCAAGCGCATCGTGGACACGGTCGTGCTGCTGTTCGACGGGGACGAGGCGGGTCAGCGAGCCGCGGACCGGGCGATCGAGGTGTTCTTCAAGGAACCGATCGATGTGAAGATCGCGACGGTTCCCGGCGGGAAGGACCCCGACGAACTGCTCAAGGAGGAAGGCGGGACGGAACTCTTTGCGGACATGATCGATGCGGCGGAGGACGCGATGGCTTTCCGCTTCGAACGACTGGAAGCCAAACTCAGCGCGAGCGGCGCTGTGGCCGGAAGCGAGGCCCGCGCACGCACGGTCGAAGAAGAACTCGCACGCATCGTTGATCTCGGGTTGAACGATCTGACACCGGTTCGGCGTCAGACGATGCTTAAAAAGCTCGCGCTGATCGCGGGTGTCGAGCCGCGCGTGATGCTGGAGCAGGCGGACCGGCTGCGTCGGCGTCGGCCCGGCCCCGCGCGAGCGATCTCGTCCGAGAACGCCTCGTTGGGTTCGTCGGAAAGCCCGAACGAGAAAACTCCTACGCGCCCGAAGACACCGGCGGACTACGCGCTGGCCTGTCTGCTGCTGGAACCGAAGCTCGGAATGCTGCTGAGGTCCCGCGCATTATCCGCGCGAGGATCTAGCAACTCCGAGGGTGGAATACAAGGATTTTTTTCAAATTTTCCAAAGGATTTGCTGCTTCTGCGGGAATCCGAGGCATACTGTTCAGATCGGGTCAAGCGGATCGCACGCCGCCTGCTCGAAGACATCATCCCGGACGCTCACACCACCGGGTCCGCTGTACACCCAGAACATGTACCGGACCAACTCACCCTCTCCTGTGACGACCCGGATGATCGACGAACCGCCAGTGCACTGACCGCGGCACTGAGCCGAGAACTCGGGGGCGACCCTGACCGTCTCATCGCTCAGTGGTGTCGTTGTGTGGAGGCGTTGCGTCGGAACATGGTCATCGCCGGCTCGACGCCTTCCGAATCCGGGAGACGGTCGGGTTCTGATTCGTCTTCGGACCCCGGCGCTGACGACAACACGACCCGCTCCGACGATCCGCTTGAGGCGTATCGCCGACTGCATCGCGAACTGGGCGGCAACCCACTCGCCGTGCCTCGCCCTCCGGCCTGAGCGGAGGGGCCCGATTCCCGCCCGGGCATCCTGGAGGCGGGGATATCTGTACCCCTTTCTGTGGGCCTGCCCACGGCAACCCGGTTTTCCTCCCTCTCCTCCCCACTCCCGTCCGCTGACGGCTCTCTCCTCCCAAGCACACCCCAGCGGACACTCGGAGATTTGGACACATGGCATTCGAACTCCACCCCGCCCTCGAAGAACTGATCGAACTCGGCAAGAAACGAAAATGGCTTGCCTACGACGAACTGAACAACACCCTTCCCGATGAGCTCATCGACCCCGATCGCATCGATGATGTGCTCATCATTCTGGACGACCACAGCGTGGAGCTGGTCGACGAGCGCGAGTTCCGCGCGCGTCGCTGGCGCGAGAGCCGCAAGCGCGGCAAGGCCGACAGCGAACTCATGCCCGAGGCCAAGGCCGACAAGCTCCCGGCGGTCCGCAAGCAGATCCAGGCCATCGAGGTCCTGATCGACCCGGCCAAGCTCGAGGAAGCCGCCATCACCGGCGAAGAGATCGATACCTCCGCGGTCCAGACCGACCCGAGCATCAAGAAGATCGACGACCCGGTGCGGATGTACCTCACGCAGATGGGCACCATCCCCCTGCTCACCCGGGACGAGGAAATCCGTCTGGCCAAGAAGATCGAAACGACCCGGATGATCTTCCGTCGCCGGTGTCTGGAGTCGGACTGCGCCGTCGCCGAGGCCGTCAAGACCCTCGAGCAGGTGCACGCGGGCGATCTGCCCTTCGACCGGACCATGAAGGTCTCGACCGCCGAGGAGAACGCGAAGGAAAAGATCGCTTCCCGCATTCCTTACAACACCGAGACGGTCAAGCGTCTGCTGGAACTGAACCGTGACGACTGGGACATCAGGGACGCGCTGCTGGACGAACTCGAGACGGAGGGCTGCGACACCGAGAAGGTGGAGGCCAAGCTTGACGAGGTCGAATCGCGGATGGCCGAACGCCGGCGCAAGCTGGCGACGCTGATCGAAGAGTGTTCGCTGCGGACCAGCCGCATCGCGCCGCTGCACAAGAAGCTCCGCTCGATCAACGCGAAGATGATGGAGATCGAGAAGCAGCTCAAGAAGGCCGAGCGTTACCCCAACCGTTTCGATCCGGAAGATGTGATCGTGATGGAGGAAGAACTGGCTGGCCTGCGGAACCTCGTGCTTGAGGAGCCCGAGGACCTCAAGGCCCGTGTCGAGCTGCTCGACACCGTCTTCTGGGAGTACGAGCAGGCCAAGCGCGACCTCTCGGCGGGCAACCTGCGTCTGGTGGTCTCGATCGCCAAGAAGTACCGCAACCGTGGGCTGTCGTTCCTGGACATCATCCAGGAGGGCAACACCGGCCTGATGCGTGCCGTCGACAAGTACGAGTACAAGCGCGGCTACAAGTTCTCGACCTACGCCACCTGGTGGATCCGGCAGGCCATCACCCGCGCCATCGCGGACCACGCCCGGACGATCCGCATCCCGGTGCACATGATCGAGACGATGAGCAAGCTGCGGAACATCCAGAAG
>CAZIXS010000071.1:0-15291 GCA_964543335.1 uncultured Phycisphaeraceae bacterium
TTCCCACATGCAGAGTGACTTCGTATATTTCAATTCCTTTTTCTTTCAAACTCTGGTCAACTCGATCGGTGGAATGCCCTGCTGCTGTGGGAGCGGCTGCCGCGCCATGCTCTCAGAACTCCCGGCGCATCCGCGCCGGCGGGATATCCAACTTTCCCACGTACTTTGCCACCGCCCTGCTCGCGATCTCGATGCCCCCCTCCTTGAGTCCCTTCACGATCGACTCATCGGACGGAGTGAATCACTATGGCTATCGCCCCCGGAATTCAAAGCCTGAATACGGTCCTTCTCGATCTGTAAGTCTCGCAACCCTTCAGACGCTCTCGCGCAGACTTCACGTCGCCCCCTTCTCCATCGCATTGCCGATGCCGAAATCGCCGAGGAATCCCAGCACGGATCGAGCGTTGAGCGCGCTGGCGGCGTGCTCCATGGCCTCGCGCTGGAGCAGGAGGCTCATGTGTGTGCGAGGAGCGCCAAACGTCCATCAGCGCAAGCTGCCGATGTAGCGTTCAATTTTGCTCGGGTCGAAAGATGATTTTCGATTGACAATACACTCCGGCTCTTGCTCGCTCCATCCAAACGGACCAAGAAGTATCTTTGGGCCGGGAAGCCGATACCGCGTTCGAGACGGGCTCGTGGGACTGGAGGTGGCAGTTTGTTCGTAGAACTTGAGTGCACGACACTTCAAGCAGGTTTGAACGTCCCACATCGCCCCTGCAGGATACACGCCGCTTTTGTAATCGGCGTATAGGTGTTCTCGGTTACGCGAGATCTCTCGCAGCAGCTCCGCTCGCTGCTCCGCGGATTGGGCCTCCTCAAGCAATTTGGCCAGGCGCCGTATATGCATAACATCCTCCTAGCAAGAAGATAGCTCGCATGAGGCTTGGCTGAAAGTCCTGTCTGTCTAAAACTCCCGCCGCATCCGCGCCGGCGGGATATCCAGCTGCCCCCGGTACTTCGCCACCGTGCGCCGGGCGATCTCGATGCCTTTGTCCTTGAGTGCCTTCACGATCGCCTCGTCGGACAGTGGCTTCTTCTTGTCCTCGGCCTCGATGACCTCCTGCAGCGCCGCCTTGATGGCATCCCAGGAGACATCCTCGCCCTCGTCGGTCTGCGTGCCGCCGATGAAGAATTTGCGCAGCGGGTAGATGCCGCGGGGGGTCTGGAGGTGCTTGCCGGCAACCGCGCGCGATACCGTCGCGACATGAATCCCGAGCTGGTCGGCGACTTGGGTCATCGGCAGGGGCTTGAGCGCCTGCGGGCCGAGGTCGAAGAAGTCACGCTGGGCCGCGACCACGGCTTTGATCACGCGCAGCAGCGTGTTCTGACGCTGGTTGATCGCGTCGATCAGCCACTGGGCGTTCGAGAGGTTCGTGCGGATGAACTCGCGGTCGGTCTTGGGCAGCTGGCGGTCCTTGGCCATCATCGCGTACTCACGGTTGAGGCGAAGGTTCGGCAGGCGGCCCTCGGTGAGGTAACTGATGTAGGTGTCCGAATCGTCGTCGTATTCGACGATGGCATCGGGCACGATCGAGGGCGAGCTCTCCTCGACCAGCGAGCGACCGGGGTTGATCACCAGCCGGCGCATGTGCTCGGTGGCGCTCTTGATCTCGTCGATGGTGAGGCCGCTGCGCTTGGCGACCTGCGGGATGCGGTTGTGCACGAGGTCGTCGAGGTGGTCGGCAATGAGCGTGCGCATGCGCTCGAGGTCCTCGTCGGAGAGGTCGCCTCGTTGGCCCGAAAGCGAGCTGCCGCGCTCCATGGCGTCGAGCTGCAGCAGCAGGCACTCGCGCGTGTCGCGAGCGCCCAGCCCCGCCGGGTCGAGCTCCTGCTGGAGATGTTCGAGGGCGCGAGCGAGGGCTTCCTCGGTGAAGAGGGGCTTGCCCGACGCATCGCGCGGTCCGGTGTCGGCGATCTCGGCGAGATCCTGCCGGATGTAGCCGTCGTCATCGATCGCACCGATGAGCAGCTTTCCGGCCTCGGCGATGTCCTCCTCGACCTCGGCGAAGGCCCACTGTTCGAGCAGCTGGTCGGTCAGCGAGACGGGGCGGGCCTCGGTGTTGGCCATCGCGTCCATCTTGGCGTCGCGCTCGCCGGCCATGCGGGCCTTGGAGTATGTGCCGGGCTCGTAGTCGCTGGAGCGGGTGAACGAAGAGGCCTCGTACTGGTTGTCGAAGGCCTCGGCGTAACTGGACTCCATGGCGTCGAGGCGCTCGAAGTCGTCGGCCCCGTTGGAGTCACCATCGACATTCAGTTCGCGCTCGTTCTCGCGATCGGCGCGATCGGCCTCGGCCCGTTCCTTCTCCAGAGTCTCGCGATCGACGCCCGCCTCGAAGGTTTCGAGGGTGACATTCGACTCCAGCTCCTGCTCGATACGCTCCTCCAGCGCCTGCATGGACATCTGGAGGATCTCCATGGACTGGATCATGCGCGGCGCCAGCTTCATCTGCTGGCCGAGCTTCATGTGCTGGGAGGTGTCGAAGCGCATGGGGCTGGCTCTCGGCTCCGCCGAAACTCCGGGCGTGGCCCGCAGGCCCCGGCGTACTCCACGCCGAAACACCGCCCACGGGCGGATCCACAGTACCCGCTATCGGCTCAGAGCGGCACGGAACTTGCTGGAAACAGCAGCGCCGCGGTGGTTGCGCCCACACAGACCCGCCCGATCGCCTTACTGCATCGACTGTCGCCCGGCGATGGCATCGGCCAGGACGGCCTTGGAGGCGTACTCCAATTGCGAGCCCGACGGAAGCCCTCGGGCCAGCCGGCTGACCTTGATGCCCCGTTTGGCGAGTTGCTCGGCGAGGTACAGCCCCGTGCCATCGCCCTCGAGTGTCGGGTTCAGGGCCAGAACCACTTCCGTAATTTTCTCGCCCCCGGCGTTCTTCGCCGGGTCATCGACCCGTTCCAGAAGCTGAGGGATGGTCAGATCATCGGGCCCGACGCCGTCGAGCGGCGAGATGCGCCCCAGCAGCACATGGTAGATGCCGCGGTACATGCCGGTGCCCTCGATGGCGATCAGGTCACGCGGCTGCTCGACCACCAGCACCAGCGAGCGGTCTCGGCGCGGGTCGAGGTTGATCGGGCACACGCCGCCCTCGGTGTCGGCATCGGCGAAGTTGAAACTGATGGGGCAGTAGCGGACCTTGGTCTTCACATCGTGGATGGCCTTGGCAAGTTTCATGGCCTCCTCGCGTTCCTGCTTCAGGATGAAGAAGGCCAGACGCTCGGCGCTCCGCCGCCCGATGCCCGGCAACTTGGCGAACTCCGACAGCAGCCGGTCCACCGATTCGGGATAACCGGTGGTGCCGGAAGCCGGGCCTCGGGATGGGCCGGGTTTGCTCACGCCCCGCCACCGAGCAGGTTCTGCAGTCCGGGCATGTCCGGCAGGCCCAGATCCTCAGCCATCTTGCGGGCTTCCTCACCGACCATGACCTGCATGCGACTCATGGCCTCGTTGGTGGCGTCCTGAATCAGCGATTCGACCATCGCCTTGCCGCCCGAACCCTCGGTCTGGAGACCGGCGACCACGGCGGGGTCGAGATGCACCTTCTGCACACGCAACTGCCCGGACACCGTGACGCGGACCGCGCCGCCCCCGGCTGAGCCCTCGGCGGACATCCGAGCGAGCTTTTCGCGGAACTCCTCGCCCATGGCCTTGAGGCGATCCTTGTTCTTCATGAGGCTCGCGATGGCCCCCATGGCTTTCATGTTCTCGAACATATCCGTCCTGTGGTGAATGCGGTGTGATGAGAGAAGGGCTCAGTCGCCCGTGTCGGGTTCGATGCTGACGATACGCGCGTCGAAGAGTTCCTGCGCCTGCCGGACCAGCGGATGATTCGCCGCGGCGTGACGACTGACGGATTCATCCGGGGCCGCCTGCTCCCCGGCCTTTACCGACAGCGAGAAACGCACGGGCGAGCCGGTGATCTGCTCGGCCAGCCGGGACATCGCTTCGAGCTTGGACTTCGCGCCGAACTCCTTGGTCGGATCGTGCAGCACCAGTTCGCACTCGCTGCCATCGAACGAACCGACCGAGAGCTGTTCCATGACCGCGGCGAGCGAGGGAGCGACCTCGGCCTCGATGGTCATCCGGCGCCAGAGTTCAGGACCATCAAGCTTGATGGGCGCGGGCTTGGGCGCGTTCTGGAGTGAGGGCTGCGGGGCTGGCTTGGGCTCGGCTGCAGCGGGTGCGGGGCGAGTCGGCTCGGGCCTGGTCTGGGGCTGCGGCTGGGGCGGGTCGGTCCGGGGCTGGGCGGCCTCGGCTCCCGCCCTCAGCGTTTTTTTGCCGGGACGCCCCCACCGGCGAGCAGCCGCCCAACATCGGCGAGCTGCTCGGACATCGCCATCCGCACCACCATCGCGTCGACCAGCGCCCGGGCGGTCGAGCTGTTGCGGGCGTTGCGCTTGACCGACTCGACCAGCGCGATCAGGTGGACCAGGCCCGCGGCGTCGAACCGCTGGGCCAGTTTCGCTGCCTCAGAGCGGGCCTCGCCGGACAACTCGACAAGGTCGCTGTCTTTGCCGCACGCGCAGATCAGCATGAGGTTGCGCAGGTGGTGGACCAGCGAATCGAGCATCTGGTCCTGATCGGTGCCCTTCTCCAGCAGCGTCGCGGTGCGCTCAAGCGCCTTGCCCGGATCGCCATCGGCGACGGCCTCGATCAGTTCGGCCACCAGCGTGCGCTCCGGCAGCCCGAGCACCTGCTCGAGAACGGTGCTGTCGAGCGTTTCGCCTTCGGGGACCGCCGCGATGAGCCGGTCGAGCAGCGACAGCCCGTCGCGCATCGAGCCGCTGGCGAGCCGGGCGATCTCCATCAGCACATCCGCATCGGCCTTGAGTGATTCCTGAGCCACGACCTCGCCCAAGTGTCTGGCGATCTCGGTGGTCGGGATGTTGCGGAAGTCGAACCGCTGGCAGCGCGACTGGATCGTCGGCAGCACCTTGTGGGGCTCGGTGGTCGCGAGGATGAACTTCACGTGGTCCGGCGGCTCTTCCATCACCTTCAGCAGGGTGTTGAAGGCATCCTTGGTGAGCATGTGGACTTCGTCGATGATGTAGATCTTGTACTTGCCGCGCAGGGGCCGGTAGACACTGTTCGCGATCAGATCGCGAGCATCCTCCACCTTGCGGTTGGAGGCGGCGTCGATCTCGATGACATCGGTATCGCGTCCCTCCATGATGGCTTGATTGACCTCTGCATCCCCCCCGTTCAGGGCCTTGGCGAAGATCCGGGCCATGGAGGTCTTGCCAACCCCCCGAGTCCCCACAAAGAGGTAGGCGTGGCCGACGCGATCCTGCTCAATCGCGTTCTTGAGCGTCCGCGCAATGGCTTCCTGCCCGACAACCTCGTCGAAATCCTGCGAACGGTACCTGCGGGCAAGGGCGGTGTAGGCCATGGCAAGAGTGTAGCGAGATGACCGGCCCGGTCACTCCGCCGGGTTCAGTCTGCCGGATCGCCCGGCTGGAACACCATGCCCTCCAGACGCTCCAGTTCATCCGGCTCAGGAAATCGCAAACCGCGGTCGCGGATGCCATTCCAGAGCCCGCACGCCGCCGTCAACGCATCGAACGCGTGCTCGCTCGATCGTGCCGCCGCTCGAACCTTGGCCGAGAGCGTGAACCCGGAGATCCGACCGAGCCCTTTATCGCGGCTGGCCGGGTCGGACTTGCGCACGGCATCAATGCCTGCAAGCCGGTACAGATTCCGCGGGTACATCTCGACCACGACCCGATCTCCCGGATGATCAAACGGCCAGATCGCCCAGCCCGCCTCGCGCAGCACGGGCAAATACGGCATCCCGCGCAGCGACCCCGTCCCGACCGAGCCCGCCCCACCCAGTTGAAACACGGGTTTTCCGCCGCAGTCGCGATCGGCCTTTCGGAGCCCGAGCGTGGGCTCATGGGGGCGCGGCTTCCCCGGGCGACCCCAGAACGGCGGCTCACACCGCTGGATCAGCGATTCCGCACCCTGCGGCCCTGAGCCAGCCAGTTCCGCCCACAGCAGCGAGGCTTCGCCCATGTTTCGCTCGTCGAGGTACCACTTCGGCAAGGAAAAGGCGAAATCAAAGGCGATCAGCGTCGGCGAAGGGTCTCGGATGTTCAGGATCGACCGGATGACGCCGTCGCGGTCGAGGTCCGTCTCCAGACGCTCCACGCCCCTGCCCGTCACCTCGGCCCACGCGATCGCACCACGCCCACCCCGGGCCTTGGCGCCGGACCAGTCGATGGCGATCACACGATCCATGGGGAATCCCGCCAAAAAAGAAAAACCGCGGTCCGCTCGACTCGGTTGGCGACCAGGACACCGCCGGCACCGGGCAGCTTCCGCTTAGGGCTGCTCCGATCAAGGCCTGACCCGATTCACGAGCCACCCGTGCAACGGGCCCGGCCGCCAACCGATGCGAGCGAACTCGCGGACGGAAGATTGTACAGAACCCGGCCTGAGCGTGTGCGTAACCGGTTTCGGGTTCCTCGCACCGCAGATGCATCGTCAGCCGATAGACTCTGTACACCCCAATCTGCACCCGAACACGAGGTCTCAAGGCCGAGACCCCTGGAAAGAGGATCGATGGACAGCGAAGCACCGGTCAACATGATCCGCGAGCGCGACCGCGAGGAAAGGCAGCGCAACCGCCTGATCGGCTACCTCCGCATCGTTTTCGTGATCCTGCTCAGCGTCATTGTGGCCCTGGGCATCGTGACCGAATCCACCGAGTCCAACTCCGGGGTCCAGCTCAGCAACTATTGGTGGCTGCTGGCCGGCGGCACCGCGATCTTCTTCTTCATCGTCACCGGCCTGGACATCCTCACCAACCGCAAGAAACTCAGCGCCGTCTCCGCGATCCTCTTCGGGGCCTTCGCCGGGCTGATCCTGACCATCCTGCTGGGCCTGCTGATCGATTTCTTCGTCAATGTCTTCTACCTCGATGCCGGGACGCCACCGGAGCAGGAGGCCTTCGTGGCTCGAGTCTCACTGCTCGTCAAGGTCATCCTCGGCCTTGGCCTCTCCTACCTCGGCGCCTCGACCATCCTCCAGACCCAGGACGACTTCCGTCTGGTCATCCCCTATGTCGAGTTCGCCAAGCAGATCCGGGGCACCAAGCCCTTCATCCTCGACACCTCCGCCCTTATCGATGGGCGGATCCTCGACATCTCCGAGGTCGGGCTCATCCAGGTTCCTCTCGTGGTCCCCCGCTTCGTCATCGACGAGCTGCAAACCCTGAGCGATTCAGGCGACAAGCTCAAACGAGCCCGCGGCCGGCGAGGACTCGACATCCTCGGCAAACTCCAGAAGAACCCCAGGATGGACATCACGATCGATGCCACCATCGTCGCGGGCAAGGATGTGGACCAGATGCTCGTCGAACTCGGCAAGCTGATGCCGGGCACCATCATGACCACCGATGCGGGCCTGGTCCGCGTCGCGAGCATCCAGGGCGTCGGTTCGATGAACATCCACGACCTCGCCAACGCGCTCAAGCCGAGCGTCATCCCCGGAGAACCGATCTCGGTGCACATCATCAAGCCCGGCGAACAGCCCGGGCAGGGCGTCGGCTACCTCGAAGATGGAACGATGATCGTCGCCGAGAACGGTGCGGACAGCATCGGCAAGGAAGTCCAGCTCACCGTGACCTCCACGATGCAGACGAGCGCCGGGCGATTGATCTTCGGGCGGATCAACGACGATGCCGCTGGCGAGAGCGGCGAATATCGAGCAAAGCGCCCCGGCGATTCCGGCCAGCACCAACCGCCACCAGGGCGAGCACGGCGCGGCGACCGCTGAAGCGGTCCATCAAGCCAAGGCGGCGCTCTGGGCATTCGCGCGGACCGGGCCGACCGGAGCCGGCATGACTGCTTTGTGCGGCACCATCACCGGCACCACACCCTGCTTCACCGTGATCATCATCGGGGTGGTCGCGGGCTGGTCGTCGCCCGCGGCCGCGGCCGGCGCTTCCCCGTCGAGCTGGTAGGCCATGGCTCCGCCGTGAGACTCGATCCGGATGGTCTCCCCCACCCGGTAGACCAGTTTCTTTGACCGCACATGGCGGCCGAACCGCGAGCGCAGCATCCACAGCCCTGTGCCGGTCCAATGCTGGGCGGGAAAGAACACGACATCCAATTTGCCGTCGGACATGTCCGCCAGACGCGCCGGATCGACACGCATGGCGTACTGACGCGAGTTCGCGACGACCACCATGCCCTTGCGCCGGTCCACGACCGTTTGCCCGTCGACGGTGATCGTGAGCGGCCTGCTCCACGGGCGGACCAGTTCCGCCAGAATGTGCGGCGCGTAACTCAGGTGTGAGATCCGTCCGGTCCGTTTGCGACAAAGCCGGTGCACGATGTTCGCATCCACGCCGACAGAAGCCATGAGCAGGAAACTGCGCCCATTGCAGCGGGCGAGATCGATGCGGGGCATGGGGCGGCCGGCGAGTTCGTGCTGCTGGAGGTTCTCGATTGCCGCGCGAACCGTGGCGAGATCGCGCGACATGCCGAACTCGCGAGCAAAGAGGTTCTCTGTTCCGGTGGGGAAGTGGTAGAGCGGCGTGCCGGTCTGGGCGGCGGGCATCGCGCAGGAATGCACCGTGCCATCGCCCCCAATGACAATCAACCCATCCGCCGGTGGGACTCGCTTTTCCCGGTACCCCGGTTCCGGCTTGCCTTCGAGCGTCAGCACGAGGTCTCGACGCTCAGCCGCCGGGCCGACCTCAAAGAGCTCGACCTCGTGCCCGTCTCCGCGCTCTCCAAGCTGCTCGCGCAGCCACTGAGCAAGGCGAGGCCCCTGACCTCGTCCGGAAATGGGATTGAACACGATCACCAGTTTCATGGGTCTTCCGGTTCGGAAGGATCAGACCGCCGGCGAGATGGCGGGCAAGCCCTCGCCGCTCCGCGTATCGTATCGGCCATGGAGAAGCTCAGTCTCCCGCAACGGAAGACCTTTCAACACCGCCTGCGTCTGACCCTGCTTCTGGCGGGCATCGCCGGCGCCATAATCGCCCCGACTGCCGCTGCGCAGTCGAAGGTGTATCGCCTGGAGCCCGGGCAGGACCCGGAGGTCGCCAACCGCGACTGGCAACTCGAGGACGCCCCGGTCGAGGGTTCCAGCGAGTGGCTGATCGCCGAGGCACGCCGGCTCATCATCGAGGGCAACCCGGGTCGCGCCCGGCGCATGCTCACCGAATGGCTGGAACCGCGCCTCGGATCTGATGATCCCTTGCTTCCGGCGGCCCTGCTGGCCAGGGGAGATGCCCTCGTCGCCTCGGGAGAGGAATTCCGAGCCCTGTTCGATTACGAAGAACTGCTGCGCGAGCACCCCGGCTCTGAAGAGTTCGAACGAGGTGTGGAACGCGAACTGGCTATTGCCCTGCGCTACACCGACGGCCTGCGCCGTCGAGCATGGGGGATCCGGGCCTTCGACGCCAGCGACATCGCGATCGAACTGCTCATCCGCGTGCAGGAACGCATGCCTGGCAGCCAGCTCGCCGAGCGGGCGGCCATCGAACTCGCCGACTTCTATTACAAGCGTCGCGAAATCGCCCTCGCCAGCGAAGCGTACAGCCTCTACCTTGAGAACTTCCCCGACGGGCCGAACGCCCGTCATGCCGCCCGCCGCCGGATCTACGCCGACATCGCCCGCTTCAAAGGCCCTCAGTACGACGCCTCCGGATTGCTCGACGCGCAGGTTCGGATTCGGCGGTACCAACTGGAATTCCCAGCCGACGCGGCGCAAACCGGCCTGAACTTCGGTCTCATCGAGCGCCTGAACGAATCCCTCGCTGCACAGCAGCTCGTCGCCGCAGAGTATTACTTCGCCACCGACGAACTCGCCGGTGCACGGCTGACGCTGCAGCGCCTTATTGATGCGTATCCCCGCACCTCCGCGGCTCTCACCGCCCGGAACATGCTCGAGGAGCGGGGCTGGAAAGTGCCGCAGCCCAAAGGCCAGCCGACCCAGGAAACCGGACCGATCATCATCGAGGGACCGGCTCAAGCCGTGCCGATCGACCAACCCACCGCGACCGACCCGGAATCCGGGGATCGCGAAGGAGAGCAGCCGTGACCGCTCGATCGCTGCCCGGAAGACTCTGCATGTGGCTGGCCAGCGGTGCTCTGCTTGGGATCGTTGCGGGCTGCGCCTCCGACCCGACCAACGGATACACCATGGCCTCGGCATACGACCGCGGCATCCAAACCGTCGCGGTTCCGATCTTCGAAAACCCGACCTATGAGCACGGCCTGGAAATGCAGTTGACCGAAGCGATCATCAAAGAAATCCACCGGTCAACTCCGTGGCGAGTGGTCGATCGCGAACGCGCGCAAACCGAAATCTCGGGGGCCATCAGCAACGCCGAACTCCGGGCGCTCGGTCTGGATTCGGATACCGGTCTGGTGGAGCAGTACGCCTACGACATCGGCGTCACCTTCGAGTTCCGCGACCGGCGAGACGGCTCGGTGCTGCTGGCGAGGCGCAATTTCCGCGCCGCGGAGTCCTTCGTTCCCGACCGGCTTGCCGGAGAACGCGTGGAATTCGGCCAGCGAGCCACCATCGACCAGCTCGCCCGCGACATCGTGGCCGAACTCCGCTCGAGTTGGTGATCCCCACTCACCCGATATCCGGGGCGAAGAAACGCGAACAAACCGCCTAGAATCGTCCGATTCGATCGTATTGGGCACGGAATATGAACCCGAACGGTCCCAAAGACGAACTAACTGACGGATAGACGCGGCATCAGGCCGCTACCCCGGACCCAGAGCGATCCGTACGGAGCACGAAAGACCAGCACATGGCAGAAGATCGACGCCCTGGCAAATACGACACCCCGACCCGCGGGTCCGGCAAGACGACTCCCCCTCAAAGTGGCGGTCCCGCTCGCGCGGACCGCACCGGAGCAGCCACTCGGCCACCTCGTGGCCCGGCGGGCCTGATCGTCCTGCTGATGCTGGTGCTCCTGACGATCATCGCGGTCAACACGCTGGGCCCGAAGCCCGAAACGATCAGTTTCAGCCAGTTGATCGCCTACAGCGAAGAGCAGAGCCTCAAAGATGTGGAACTGCACCGCTCCGAGATCACCGCGACGGTGGAAAGCAGCGTCAACCAGAAGAACGAGAAGCAGGTCCGGGTCCTCGTGAACCCGAACGAAGCGAGCCAGGCCGACGCGATCGAGCGACTCAACCAGGCCGGGATCGAATTCGAGCAGCAAGGCGGACCGAGTCTGTGGGTGCAGATCCTGCTCAGCCCGCTGCCGATCTTCCTCATTTTCATCCTGCTGATCTGGCTGTTCTTCCGAGGCCTCCGCTCGGCTTCGGGTGGCGGCGGCATGATCGGGAACTTCGGCAAGTCGCGCCATCGCATCCTCAGCAAGGAATCGACCAACATCACCTTCGAAGATGTCGCGGGCATCTCGGAGGCCAAGGAAGAACTGCAGGAGATCGTCGAATTCCTGCGGTACCCCAAGAAGTTCATGCGCCTCGGCGGTCGCGTGCCGCGAGGTGTGCTGCTCTCCGGCCAGCCCGGTTGCGGCAAGACGCTGCTCGCCAAGGCCATCGCCGGCGAGGCCGATGTGCCCTTCTTCACCATCTCCGGCTCGGACTTCGTAGAGATGTTCGTCGGCGTGGGCGCCAGCCGCGTCCGCGACCTGTTCAAGCAGGCCAAGGAAAACTCGCCGTGCATCATCTTCCTCGATGAAATCGACGCGGTCGGACGCCGGCGCGGCGGCGGTGTCTCCTCCGGGGGCAACGACGAACGCGAGCAGACCCTCAACGCGATCCTCGTCGAGATGGACGGCTTCGAGACCAGCGACCAGGTCATCGTGATCGCCTCGACCAACCGGCCCGACGTGCTCGACCCTGCGCTCACCCGCCCGGGCCGCTTCGATCGCCATGTCGCGGTGCCCATGCCCGATGTGAAGGGCCGGTACGAGATCCTCAAGGTCCACGCGAAGAAGGTGAAACTCGGGCCGAATGTGAACCTCGAGCGCATCGCTCGTGCGACCCCCATGTTCTCCGGCGCCGAACTCGCCGCGATCATGAACGAGGGCGCGATCATCGCGACGCTGCAGGAAAAGGACTTCATCGAGCACGAGGATCTCGAAGAGGCTCGCGACAAGGTCCGCTACGGACGCTCGCAGAAGAGCCGCGTGATCGAAGAGAAGGAGCGCGTCGCCACCGCCTACCACGAAGCCGGCCACGCCGTGCTCCAGGCGATGCTGCCCGACGCCGACCCGCTGCACAAGGTGACGATCATCCCGCGTGGCCAGGCCATGGGCGCGACATTCAGTCTGCCCGAGAAGGATCGCTACGGCTACGGACTCAAGTACATCATGGCCACGATGCGCGTGGTCTGCGGCGGACGCATCGCCGAGAAGCGCAAGACCGATGACATCTCTTCGGGCGCTTCCATGGACATCCGCCAGCTCACGCAGTTCGCCAAGGCCATGGTCCTCGAGTGGGGCATGAGCGAGAAGCTCGGCTTCGTGAAGTATTCGCCGAACGACGACGGTGCGGGATACATCGAGCGCGAGTATTCCGATGAGACCGCCCGGATCATCGACGAAGAGATCCGGCGTTACGCCGCCGAAGCGTACGAGGAAGCCGAGCGCATCCTGTTCGAGAACTGGGAGAAGGTGGAAGCGGTGGCCGAGGCCCTGCTGAAGCACGAAACCCTCGAAGCCGACGATGTCCACCGTCTGATGCGGGGCGAGCCGCTCGGCAAGCCCAGCGTGAGCGACCTGCTCGCCGCCGAATCCAAGAAGGACGCGGGGCTCAGGGCTTCGGGCTCCAAGCCTGATCGCAAATCCACCGGCGACGAGGACGAGAACCTCGGCGGAGTGGTGCCGAGCCCGGCCTGACCGCTCACAGGCCGAGCCGCCGCTCGATCTCCGGACCCGATAAACCCTCCACCCGGAGGGTTTTTTCGTGGTCGGTCAGGCCTGCTTCGATGCTGATTTGTGCGGGTTTCAAGCCCAATTCGCTGGCAATCAATCGACAAATCGCCAGATTCGCCTTGCCCCCCTCCGGTGGCGCGCTCACCTTAACCTTGAGAAGATCGCCCACCACGCCGGCGATCCCGGCCCGCCTGGCCCCGGGGATTGCTTTGATCCGCAGCCACGACACAGGGCGATCCGGGGTGGCGTCGGGGTGATCTTCGACGGTGCGAACCATGCGCTGGCGATCATAAAGCAATCCAGAGCCCCCGAGCGGGGGTACGATCGGTGGAGGAGAGAAGACCCGATGACCGGAACCCGACTCAAGAAGATCCTGACCGCAGGAGCCACCGCTGCGCTCGCGTTCTCCTCGCCGGCCATCGCCGGAGGTACGCTCGGCCCTGAACATGTGCTGCTCGTATACAACTCAGATGTCGAGGATTCGGTTCTGGTCAGGAATCTCTACCTCGAAAAGTACCCCACCGTTCTCACCTTCGACATCGGCCAGTCCGGCTGTGAACTCACCGGCGGCACCGTCACCCGTCAGCAGTACCTCGACTGCATCCGCAACCCACTGCGCGACTTCATCAACGGAGTGAACGGCGGCCCGGATCTTTCCGAACAGATCGTCGTCATCCTGACGACCCGAGGTGTTCCGGCCCGCATCAACGGAACGAACGAATTCGGCCAGCTCCTGAACTCGACCTTCGCGAGTGTGGAATCCGAACTGACGCTCCTGCAACAGGATCAGGAAGCGAGCGGTGCGGCGCCGCTTCTCGAGCGGCACTTCGGGATCACCGACAACCCCTACCACACGCGCTTGCAGCCGATCCTCTCCTACGACCGATCGGGCATCCGCACCCCGCTGAACTTCACCCAGGTCTCGGTGCCCGGCGGACCGGTGTCGTGGTCCGTGACCGGCGCAACACCCGGACACCTCTACCTGACCTGCCGCCTGGACTCCGCACCCGGCGAGCACACGACCCCGGTGGAGGAGATCGCTCGCCTGCTCGAGCGATCCCCGAACCTCACGGCCACCCGATGCGAAGCACAGTTGCTTCTGGATGCGTACTCGCTCGGGGGCAGCATGCTCGAGGAGCAGGGACTCCCGCCGAGCTTCCCGGCGGTCGCGGACTATGTCCGGACCAACGGCTTCCTCGGGCAGGCCGGCTGGAGCGTGCAGCTCGATCGCACCTTTGAGTTCATCGCGCAGACGGAAATCGCGGATCAGATCCGTCCCTTGATCGCCCTCGGGACCTATGGCGAGAACCACGACATCGACGGTCGAGGCGAAGACCCGTTCGGCAGCGGAACCTACACCCGCTCCTACAACTACCACCCCGCCGCGATGTTCCTCAGCATCGAGTCCTTCAACGGCAACAGCATCGTGGACGGCCAGCCCCGGGGCGGACAGGGCCAGGTGCTGGACTTCATCGCGTCGGGCGGCTCTTTCACCATCGGGCATGTCGCCGAGCCGTTCGCGTTTTCGGTGCCCGACATGGAATACCTGTCTCGCGCGATGCTGATCAGCGGTTTCAGCTTCGCCGAAGCCGCGTGGATCTCAATCCCGGCGATCAGCTGGCAGCAGACACCGATCGGGGATCCGCTCGCGCGAATCCAAGTCCTGCCCGTCTCTTCGCCTGATCAGAACCGCGACGGTCGCATTGACGCCGAGGACCTGTACACCGCCGCGCGATGGAACCTCGATCTGACCTGTGACGGGGTCATCAACGACGACGACCGCCGGCTCGTCCTGGATGCGGTCCGAGCCGGCGAACTCGCCGATACGCTGCCCTGAATCGAATCAGGGGTTCTGCACCACGAGGGACTGCAGGTAGTTGCTCAGATTGTTTCGCGCTTCCAGCAGCGACTGCTCGGCGCTGGCGATCCGGTCGCGGAGCGATTCGAGCTGATCTTCCTGCTCGTTCAGACGCGTCATGTAACGCCGGTACAGGTCGCTGTTGCGATCGATGCTGCCCATGTTCGAGCGGATGCGCCCCTGGTCGGTCTCGATCGACTGCACCTCACGCCGGAGCGCATTGATCTGCTGCTCGAGCGAGTTGATGCGACCCTGCAACTGCCCGGCCTGGCGCACCGCAGCGATGACATCGTCGCTCGCCTTGCCTCGTCCGGCGTACACCAACAGGTCTTCGAGATTCGCGCCCGTCACCGCGTACATCGAGCGGTCGATGCGCTCGGCGCTGAGCACGAGCTCCGTGTCCTCGCCCGCCTCCACCGTGAGCTCAAAGCGGTCGTACTGATCCGTGCGCTCGACCGGCTGCAGATCACCGACATACGCCCAGTCCCCGCCCATACGCGGATGCTCGATCAGGATCGTGCGGCTGCGTTTCTCGTCGATGTTGTTGAT
>CAZIXS010000072.1:0-15043 GCA_964543335.1 uncultured Phycisphaeraceae bacterium
ATACGAACGGCGATGGGACAGTTGATCTGGCCGACCTCAACGCGGTGCTCGCGGCGTTCGGGACCGCGTGCCCGTGAGTCACGACTGATCACACGACAGGAGCGGGGGAAAGAGAGGCCGCCGGCCCGATCGGGTCGGCGGCTTTTTCGTGGCGTGGCGTCGTGAGAATAGCCGCTCGGATACACTCGTGGCCCTTCCACGGGCCTGTGGCGGAATGGCAGACGCGGCGGACTTAAAATCCGCTTGGGGGTGACCCCAGTGAGGGTTCGAGTCCCTCCAGGCCCACTGGTTTGTTGCTGGTTTTCCGGATTTCTCGGGTTGGGAGTGCATGGTCCGGCGCGTTCTACTTGATCTGGTCTATGCGGTGGTGGGCGTGGTGACCGCTCCGTTGTGGATGCGCAAGGCGCGAGGCGACTGGCGGCAGCGGTTCGGACATCCGGCCCAGGGCGAGACGAGCGAACCAGCTGCGGCCGAGAGCGGTCGGCGGCTGCTGATTCACGCAGTGTCGGTTGGTGAGGTGAATCTGACCGTGCCGCTGGTGCGTGCCCTGCTGGCTGACCATGGGCGGTGGAACATCACCGTGAGTGTCGGGACTGACACGGGGATCGCACGGGCGCGTGCCTTGTTTGGTCTGGTCCAGGGCGTGCGGGTCGAGCGGTATCCGCTGGATGCGAGCTGGTCGGTGCGCCGCTTCCTCGATCGGGTGCGGCCCGATGCCGTGGTGCTCGTCGAACTGGAGCTGTGGCCGAATTTTCTCGATGCGTGCCGCCAGCGGGGTATCCCGGTTGGTGTGGTGAACGGTCGCCTGAGCGAGCGGTCGTTCCGCGGCTATCGCGTGCTGCGTCGGGTGCTGAAACGGTACTTCCGCGGGCTGGCGTTCGCGGCGGTGCAAGACGAGGCGTACGCCGAGCGGTTCGGCGCGATGGGCGTGCCTGAAGAGCGACTGCATGTGGCGGGGTCGATGAAATGGGACTCGGCGGATCTTGGGGTGCCGGAGGAGGCTGCGGCGGATCTGGCACGGGCGATGGGGATCGATCGCGGTCGGCCGTTGGTGGTGGGCGGGAGTACCGCACTGGGTGAGCACGAGTTGCTGGTCCGGGCGCTGGATGGGACCGGCGCGCAGTTGCTGTGCGCGCCGAGGCGTCCCGAATGGTTTGATGAGGCGGCGGGTGTGCTGGGGGAGGGGACGGTCCGCCGCTCGCAGCCCGGATCGGGCGATCCGTCGCGTGGGCGGTTTGTGCTGGACACCATCGGCGAACTGAGGGCGGCGTACGCGCTGGCGGACATCGTCGTCGTGGGGCGGTCTTTCGGTGACCTTGCTGGCTCTGACCCGATGGAGCCGGCGGCGCTGGGCAAGCCGGTGCTGATAGGGCCGGCGAACGGTGATTTTCTCGAGGCGACGCGTGTGCTGCGTGAGGCGGGCGGCTTGCGGGTGGTGGAGCGGGATGAGCTGGCGGGTGTGATCGGTGAACTGCTGAGCGATGAGGCAGCTCGTATGCGGATGGGCGAAGCCGCGGCGGCGTGCGTGCGGAGCAAGGCGGGAGCGACGCAGCGGCATGTGGACCTGATCGAGCGGTATCTGGGCGAGGGGACTCGCGATGCGTGAATCGGTGTTTCACGAGCATGTGCGAGCCCGCACGGTGGGCGGCCCGTGCGTGGTGGTCGGGCCGGGCGATGACTGTGCGGTGTTGGACACCGGCGGGCCAGCCCTGCAATTGATTACGGCGGATCAGCTGATTGCCGGACGGCATTACGATCCGGCGACGACGCCGGTCGGGTTAATCGCGCGCAAGTCGCTGGCGCGGAGCGTGAGCGATATCGCGGCGATGTGCGGCAGGCCGGTGGCGAGCGTGTGCACCGCGAGCTTTGCGGGCGATGATGCGCAGATGGCGACGGAGCTGTTCGACGCAATGGCGGCGTTGGGCGAGGAGTGGGGCTCGCCGCTGGTTGGCGGCGATTTCGCCAGTGGAAACGCGACGCAGTTCACCACGACGGTGATCGGTACGGCGGATCGCGGGAAGCCCGGGCCGATTCTGCGGAGTGGGGCGAGGGTGGGCGATGTGGTGTGGGTGACAGGGAGCATCGGCAACTCGTTCGAATCGGGGCATCACCTGCGCTTCACGCCACGCTATGTGGAGGGTCTGGAGCTGCGCGAGCGGCTCGGTGAGAGCCTGCACGCGGCGATCGATGTCTCCGACGGATTGGGGCGCGATGCGGGGCGCATCGCACGGATGTCGGGCGTGCGGGTGGTGATCGAATCGGAGAGTGTGCCGCTGCGCGAGGCTGCAAGGGGTGTGGAGCGATCGATCGCGGACGGCGAGGACTACGAGCTGCTGTTCGTGACGAGTGCCGATGCGGATCTTCCGCCGACGCTGGGCACGGGGACGCTGGTCACGCGGATCGGGACGGTCGGCGAAGGCGAAGGCGCGGTGCTGCGGTTCTCGGATGGGCGCACGATCGATGCGACGGAAGCCGGGTGGGATCATGGCGCCTGAGCGGCTGGAGATCGTGAGCACGAGTGAGGAGCAGACCGTCGAGATCGGGAGGACCATCGGTCAGACGATGGAGCCCGGAACGGTTCTCGTGCTCGAAGGCGAACTCGGGAGCGGGAAGACGCGCCTGACCTGGGGCATCGCGGAGGGGCTCGGCCTGGATCGACGCTTCGTCTCGAGCCCGACCTACGCGCTGGTGCACGAGTACGAGACGCCGAGTGGCCTGCGCGTCATCCACGCCGATGCGTACCGGATGGACGGCGGCGATGCGGACGACTTCGAGACGCTGATGGGCATCGGTGGTGGCGAGCCAGACTGGGTGGCGATCATCGAGTGGGGGTCGCGGATCGCAGAGTTGTTGCCTGAGGATCGGGTCACGGTGCGCCTGTCGCACGACGCGGGGACGGTGCGTAGGATCGCCGTAGAAGGACACAACGAATTCGTGACGCGGTTGCGTCGCGTGTTGGATGGGAGCGGTGATGAGCGATAAGCAGATCGAGAAGAAAAACCACGCAGCCGTGAAGAGCACCGAATGCCGGCGCTGCGGTCGGTCGATCACGGAATCGGGTCAGCACTTCCCGTTCTGCTCGGAGCGCTGCCGCATGGCGGATCTGAACTCGTGGTTCGACGGGGACTACAAGGTCAGCCGAGAAATCAAGGACAGCGACATCGAGACGGTCGACTGACTTCTCCTGATGGGCCTGATCAGTTCGCCGAGGGGGCGGGCTTGGCAAAGATGTGGAAGCGGTGGCCTTGCGGGATGAGGCCGTGCTCTTTACAGATGCGATCGCGGATGGCGATCAGTTCCGGTGCCGAGATGGTGATGACCTGATCATTTTCGACATTGATGATGAGGTCCTGCGGTCGGCGGCCGTAGGCCAGCTGATAGTGGGCCTGTTCCGACTGGAAGAGCACCTGCTGGATGATGCCGGCGTCTTGCAGCAGTTTGATGGTGCGGTAAATCGTGGCTTTGGACACGCGGTAGCCGGAGTTCTTCATCTCCTCCATGAGACGCTCGGCCTCGAAGATCTCGTCCATCTGGATGAGCGTGTCCAGGATCTGGGCGCGTTCGGGGGTGTACTTCTGGCCGAGCGACTTGAGGTGACGCCGAAAGACGGCGCAGAGCGGCTCCATGATCTCGATGTCGTCCGCGTCGTGTTTGATCGGTTCGAGGTCCATCTCTGGGCGAGTCCTTTCTGCATCCGGTCGGCTCAGCGTTTGGACTTGAGCCACTTGTGGAGTTTAGCGGCGGACCACGCGTTGACGCAGGATTCCGCGGTGAGGCCGCCCCGACGGGCGGTGAGGACGCCGTAACGGAGCTGATCGTAGTCGGCCGGAGCGTGGACATCGCAGTCGATGGCGATGGTGGCCCCGGCCTTGAGTGCGGTGGCGATATGGATGTCGCGTAGGTCGAGGCGCTGCCAGTTGGCGTTGATTTCGAGGGCGACCGAGTGCTCGGCGGCGGCTTCTGCGAGGTCGTTGATGTCGGGCGAGAGGCCTTCCCGCTTTCCGATCAGGCGGCCTGTGGGGTGGCCGAGGATGTGTACCAGCGGGTGCTCGATGGCCTTGAGCAGGCGGGCGGTGGCCTTCTTGGGATCCTGGCCCAGGCTGGCGTGCGGTGAGGCAACGACGATATCGAGCTCGGCGAGCAGGTCGTCGTCGTAGTCGAGCGAGCCGTCGACGAGGATATCGACCTCGGAGCCGGCGAGCAGGGTGATGCCATCGATCTCACTTGCCGCTTCACGCACCGCCTTGATGTGCTTGCGGAGCCGGGCTTCATCAAGTCCGTTGGCGATGACGGACGACTTAGAGTGGTCGGTGATGGCGATGGTGTGGAAGCCGCGGTCCTTGGCGGCCTGGGCGAGTTCGAGGATGGTCATGCGCCCGTCGGAGGCGGTGGTGTGCGCGTGGAGTTCGGCCTTGATGTCCGCGAGTTCGATCAGGTCAGGAAGACTGCTCTTGAGTTCGCCCCGGTCTTCGCGGAGTTCGGGGGCGACCCATTCGAAGCCGAGGGCTTTGTAGATCTTCTCCTCGGTTTGCGAGGCGACGGGCTTGACGCCGCGCTGCTGTGGCGGGGTGTCCTCATCGTCGTTGGGGAAGAGGCCGTACTCGTTGAGGGTGAGGTCTTTCTTGAGCGCGATTTCACGCAGGCGAACATTGTGCTCCTTGGAGCCCGTGAAGTACATCAGCGCTGCGCCGAAGGCGGAGTCGTCGATGGAGCGGAGGTCGACCTGGATCTGTCGCTTGCCGAGCTTCATGCGCACGGAGGACTTGGTGTCGCCGGAGACGAGAACTTTCTCAACACCTTCGAGTTCGGCGAAGGCTTTGTGGACGGATGCGGGGTCTTTGGCGCTCACGAGGATGTCGATGTCGCCGATGGTTTCGGCGCCGCGCCGGAGCGAGCCGGCGTACTGGATCTGCTTGACACCCTTCACCTCGCGCAATGCTTCAACGATTTGCTCGGCGAGCGGCAGGGCCTTGCCGATGGGGGTTCGACCGCCGGACTGCTCGGCGAAGGTGATCGCGTCCTTGATGTTCTCGATGGTCTTCTTGCCCATGCGGGGCAGGTCTTCGAGCGAGCCGTCGTCGATGGCTTTCTTGAGGTCGGCAACGGTTTCGATTTTGAGGTCGGTCCACATCAGTCGCACGGTCTTGGGGCCGAGGCCGGGGATCTCCATGATCTGGATGAGCCCGGCGGGGACCTGCTGGCGGAGTTCTTCGAATTCGTCCCAGGTTCCGGACTCGGCGTACTGACCGATGCTTTCGGCGATGGAAGAGCCGATGCCGTCGATCTCCTTGAGTTTCTTCGGATCGTCGGCGTGTGCGATGACATCGATGGAGGCGCCTTTGATCGCGCGCGCGGCCTTGGCGTAGGCATTGACCTTGAAGCGGTTGGCTCCGGTCAGTTCGAGCATGGAGGCCATCTGTTCGAGTTTGTCGATGAGTTCGGCGGTGGAGGGCATGTCACACTCTATGCGTGGCGTGGGGAGTTGATGGTGTGGTCAGGCGACATCGCCGAGGCCGAGCATTTCGCCGTGTCGTTTGAGCAGGCGTCTGCGGAGGAGTGATTCTTCGGGTGCCCCGAGATGCGGAGAGCGGTCGATCCAGGCCATGGCGTCGCGCCGGGCCATCATCAGCAGTTCCGTATCCTCGGGGAAGCGGGCGAGGCGGAACGGGTTCTGGCCGGACTGGCGGACGCCGAAGATCTCGCCCATGCCTCGCAGTTTGAGGTCTTCCTCGGCGAGGCGGAAGCCATCGGTGACGGAGGCGATGGTGCGCAGGCGCTGAGCGGCGTCGTCGGTAACGGCGGCGCCGATGAGGACGCACACGCCCTCTTTCTCTCCGCGCCCGACGCGCCCGCGGAGCTGGTGGAGCTGGGCGAGGCCGAAGCGCTCGGCGTGGTCGATCACCATCATGGTGGCATTGGGCACATCGACGCCGACTTCGATGATGGTGGTGGCGACGAGGACATCGATGCTGCCGCTGCGGAACTGGTTCATGACGCGTTCGCGCTCGGGGCGCTTCATCTGGCCGTGCAGTTCGGCGACGCGCTTGCCCTTAAGTGGGCCTTCGGCGAGGCGGGCTGCGGTGGCTTTGACGCTGCGCAGGCCATCCTCGTCATCGGAGCCGTCGATGACCGGGAGGACGACGAAGGCCTGCTCGCCCCGATCGATGCGGGCCCTCATGGAGGCGTAAACCTCATCGGACTGGGATGGAACAACCCAGTGGGTGGTGACGGGTGAGCGTCCGCCTGGGCGACCGGTGAGGAGTGATGTATCGAGATCGCCGAAGACGGTCATCGCGAGCGTGCGTGGGATCGGCGTGGCGGTCATGACCACGGTGTGGGGCATGGAGTCTTCGGAGCCGGCCTTACCCCTCAGGGCGGCACGCTGCTCCACGCCGAAGCGGTGCTGCTCGTCGATGACGACCACGGCGAGCTTGTCGAAGGTGACCGAGCCGGTGAGCAAGGCGTGTGTGCCGACGACGATGTCGATCTCTCCGGAGGCGAGGCGGGACTGGATCGCGACGCGATCGGCGTTCGAGAGCGAGCCGGTGAGCAGTTCGATGCGGACGCGTGAGCCCTCGAGCATGGACTGGAGCGAGGCGTAATGCTGTTCGGCGAGGACTTCCGTCGGCGCGAGCATGGCGGCCTGGCGTCCGTCGGCGACGGCCATCAGCATGGCGTAGAGCGCGACGACGGTCTTGCCCGCGCCGACATCGCCTTGGATGAGGCGGTTGGCGGGGTAGGGGCGTTGCAGGTCGGTGGCGATATCCTTGACGACGGCTTCCTGGCCTTGGGTGAGCGTGAAAGGGATACGGGCGCGGATGCGTGCATCGATGGTTTCGGACCACGGCAGCGCGGGGGCTCTGAGTGTGTCGCGCAGTTGGGCCTTGCGCATGCACACGCCGAGCTGGAGCAGGAGGAGTTCGTCGTAGGTGAGTCGCCTCAGCGCCTCGCGCACTTCGGCTTCGGCCTGCTTCTTGTCGATGCCTGCATCGTCGATGCGATGGAGCATGCGGTAGGCATCGGGCAGCGAGGGCAGGACGCGCTCGTTGCGATACGGCTCGCTGAGGTGGTCCTTGAGCAGGTGAATGACCTTGGGCAGGGCCTGGGCGACGGCCTTTTCGATTTGCCTGGAAGGGAGGTCTTCGCTGGCGGGATAGATGGGTCGCAATCGGCTCTCGGTCGGCGCGGACTTGTGGTCTTCGGCGAACTCCCAACTGGGGTTGACCATCTGGATCAGCGGCCCGCGCTTCTGGAGTTTGCCGTTCACACGGATGCGTGTTTCAGGATAGAGCTTGCGGGCCAGGTAGCCGGCGTTGAACCAGCAGAGATCGAGGCGGCCTCCGGTGTCGTCCATGAGCACGGCCTCGAACCGTTTCCGCCCGTGCGTGACGAATCGCGCAGCGCTGATGCGCCCTGACGCGGTGCCAACCTGCCCGACGACGAGGTTCTCGACGAGGTCCTCACCCTGTTCGAATTCGTGGCGGTGCGGCAGGTGATCGATCAGGTGTGCGACTGAAGGGATGCCGAGCCGGCGAAACGCCTGTCCCTTCATGGGGCCGACGCCGAACACCGCCTCGATGGGCGAGGTGAGCGTGAGATCGGTGCTGGTGCTCTCGGGCGTGGTCATGGGTGCAAAAACGATAAGCCCGCGCGCGGCTGCGTGCGGGCTTGGTCGGTCCGTGCAGTGCAGTGATCAGGAGCCGCCGGGAGCGAGGATGATGATTTCCACGCGGCGCGACTGGGCCTTGCTGCCCTTGGGCTGAGAGGGACCAAACGCTGCGGCGTAGGTGCGGCTCTTGGAGACGCCGCGGGTGGAAAGGTATTCCTGCACGGCGAGGGCTCGCTCTGCGGAAAGTCGCTCGTTGGTTTCCCACTTGCTCTTGCGGATCGGGTCGTTGTCGGTGTGTCCGGCGATGCGGATGCGGTTGTTGGGGTACCGCTGCTGGATCACGGTGGCGATCTGGTTCAGTCGCTGGCGGGCGTCGTTCTTGAGGGTGACCGAACCGGAATCGAAGAGCACATCACCGGCGACTTCGACCACGATCTCGCCGCCACGGGCCGAGACGCCGATGCCGTCGATGCCTTCGAAGCCGCTGGTGGCGGCGGGGCGGGCCTGAAGAGCGGCGATTTCCTGGCGGAGGCGGTTGTTCTCGCCCTGGATGCGGGAGTTCTCGCTGCTGATGGCATCGTTGGAGAGGTCGCACTCGGCCAGAGCGGATTCCAGACGCTGGTTCTCGCCGCGCAGGTCGCTGTTTTCAATCTGGTATTGCTCGAGCTGGGCTTCAAGATCGGCACCCTTGCCACCACAGCCGCCGAGGATGAGGCCGAGGGCGGCGACGCCGATCGCGATCGCGAGACGGGTGGTGCGGGCGGCGGAAACGGCGGGAACACTTCTCATCGAATCGATCTCCATATCGCTGGGGGGGGAATCGCAGGGGGGAGCGTTGATCGCCGCGTGTCCGACTGCCAGACGGTCCGTGCGGCTGATGCAAGATACCAAACACAGGCTGGCTGGTCCGGGAAAATGCCCGATCAGAGCGACATGTTCACGGAATGTCGATCGGATTCCCCATAATCCACCCGAGACCGGACTCGACCAGGGGTTTGGCCAGCAGCACGAGCACGGTCGCCGCGGCGAGGTGCGGTCCGTAGGGCAGAGCCGAGCCCTCTCGCTTGGAGAAGCGGCTGATGACCACGCTGAGGATCGTCCAGGCGATGCCGAAGAAGGGAGCGATGAAGAAGGCGAGCAGCGGGTCGATCCAGCCGAGGCAGGCGCCGACGCCGGCCATCAGGTGGACATCGCCGAGGCCCATGGCCTCCTTGCCGAAGGCCAGCGAACCGAGGATGCGGACGGCCCAGACCACGCCGCCGCCGATGAGCAGTCCCAGGAGCGAACCGCCGAGGGCGTACAGCCAAAGGGCAGGAGCCGCGAAAGTGTCGGCGAGGGGCCCCGTAGGCCCGGCGAGCCAGTAGCCAAGGCCACCGAGGGCGAGCGCGGGGGTCAGGAAGAGTATTTCCTTGAGGACCTCCCGCCTGGCGTGCGGGTACTGCACCCACATGGGGTCGAGACTGGCCCCATCTTCGTCGGCGGTGGCGTTCACATGCCGGTTCCGCAGGACCACACCGATGAGCAGGCCGAGCAGCATGCCGACGAGCATGCCGGTGGTGGGGTTCCCTTCGGTCCGGGTCGTGAGGCTGGCACCCAGAGCCATCAGAGCGATGGCCGGCCCAGTCAGCAGGAGGGTGCGGGCGAGCACGCCTTTGATGCTGTCGGGCTCATCGACGGGGGCCGGAGAACCGGCGGCGTCGGCCTCGGCCTTGAGCCGTTCTTCCTCGGCGATGGCCTTCTTCTCCCACTCCTCGTAGTCGGCGAAACTGGTCGGCAGCACCTTCAGTTTGAGCAGGATGCACGACACGACCAATCCGATCGCCCCACCGATCGCGAGGCCGAGCCACGGGCCGGATGCGCCGGGAATGATCCAGGCGTGGACGAGTTCGGCTTCGCCCCGCCGGAACGAACTGCGAGGGTCAAGCCCTCCGTTGTCGGCGATGTACGCGGCGAGCACCGGATGCACGATCAATCCGAGCAGCCCGGCGAGCCAGGGGATCTCCAGCGGGATCATGAAGGTGCGGGCATCGATCAGCGTGATCGCGACCAGACTGGCCAGGAGATACAGCACGACCAGCAGCATGGGCCAGACGCGGCTGAGTTTGTTGACCTCGGCCCACTCGGGCGTCCAGTTCGCGGTGTTGATGAAGCCGCCGATCTCGAAGATCGAGGGGTCCATGAACCACAGGGCGAACACGCCGCCGAAGAGGCAGGCGACGAGGGTCTCGATCAGCGGGTATTCCGGGGAGATCTTGGAGCGGCAGAAGCGGCAGCGTCCGGCGAGCATGATCCAGCCGAT
This sequence comes from uncultured Phycisphaeraceae bacterium, assembly GCA_964543335.1. Taxonomy (GTDB): domain Bacteria; phylum Planctomycetota; class Phycisphaerae; order Phycisphaerales; family UBA1924; genus JANSXG01. Next base: position 9,909 of record CAZIXS010000072.1, read on the forward strand.
GATGGGCAGGTTCTCGCGCCAGGTGAGCTTGGTGCCGCACTTGGGGCAGGCGGAACTGGGGAAGATGAGGTTCTCGCCGCGCGGGAGTCGATACACGACGACATTGAGAAACGAGCCGACGATCGCGCCGAGGGCGAAGAAGAAGAACAGCCCAACCAGCGATGCCGCCCAGATCCAGCTCATGACGCGTGAAGTCTCCCGAGGTCGAAATGGCCCGAATGGTTCCTACGCATCTCGCGCGAGCGATCAGAACGGGGCGGGTTCATCGGGTTCATCGGACGACTGGCGGCTCAGCCGGGAATCATCGCCGGTTTCGGTGGATGAGGCATCGTCCTTGGGCGAGAGCTTGGTGACGCGGAGTTCGGCCCGCTCGAGGATTTTCTCGCAGTGGGCTCGGAGGGCCACACCCTCCTCGTAGGCGTCGATGGATCGCTCCAGCCCCAGATCGCCGGACTCGATGGCGTCGTTGATCTCCTCCAGACGCTCGATGGCCTGCTCCCAAGAGAGTCTGGCGATCGCGTCGTGGTCGACGGGGCTCGAGGATCCGGCATTCTTCTTTTTGCTCACGGCGATTGGCTCACAAAGAGGGGGAAGACTTGGCAGGGTAGTCGGGTTGGGCACGCGGCTCCAGTTCCGCTACGAGTCTGCGGGGTTGAACAGGCCGAGCTGGTCCTGATCGGAGGTCGGTCGAGTCTTTCCGGCACCGCGCCGGCGCTTGGCGAGGTTTCGCGGGGCGGATCGGGGGGTGAGCGGGGCCAGGTGGGACGAGGGAGTTGGAGCAGCCTGCTGAGGCGGCGAGGTCGCCTCGGAGTCCGTCGGCGTGGAACGAACGATGCCGTCGCTGAAGCGGGTGTGCAGAACACCTACGCTGCGTGCATCACCCGCGGTGCGCAGGATGCGCCCGCTGTCGTCGGTGGTGACGGTGTAGCCTCGGGACAGGATGCGCAGCGGGGAGACGATCTCAAGTTCGCGTCCGAGGGCGCTCAGGCGGTCGCTGGAGCGTTCGAGTCGGCGGGCCAGAGCGTTGTGCAGGTCGTCGAAGCGATCGAGGTGGGCGGTGCTGCGTACTCGGGAGCGGATCGAAGCATCGAGGGCGAACGCGGCGTGGTCGAGCCGGCGCCAACGGTTGGCCAGTGCGACGCCTGGGCGGTGCTGCTCTAGGGTGGCGGAAGCCTGTGTCAAGCGCTTGCGCTGACGAGCGTGAGCACGATGGGTGCTGTGCCGGATGGTCTGTTCGAGACGCTCGAGCCGGTCGCGATGGGTCTGGATAGTGCGATGCCCATCGCGCAGGGCGGGCAGACGCAGGAGCGCTTGCAGGTGGCGGCGCTCCTCGGTGAGCAGGCGAAGCATCCGTGCATCCAGCCGTCGCGAGAACTGCTGCACCTGTTCCATCAGTGCCTCGGCATCGGGCAGGAGGCGCATGGCGGCCTGAGTCGGCGTTGCGCAACGCTCATCGGCGATGAGTTCGGCGATGGTCGTGTCGGTCTCGTGGCCGATGGCGGCGACGATGGGCACGGCGCAGTCAAGGACCGCCTGCGCGACGCTGCGTTCGTTGAACGCCCAGAGGTCTTCGAGTGAGCCGCCGCCTCGGGTCAGGATGATGGCGTCGATGCCCAGGGATTCATGCTCGCGCGAGAGCCAGTCCAGCGCGCCCGTGATCTGCGGGGCCGCCGACTCTCCCTGCACGCGAACATCGACGACGCACAGTTCGACGGCGGGGCAACGCCGTCGGGCGGTGTCGATGACATCCTGAAGTGCCGCCCCGGTCGCGCTGGTGACGACAGCGACCTTGCGCGGGAATGGCGGGAGCGGCTTCTTGCGCGCGATATCGAACCAACCGGCGTCACGCAGTTCAGCCAGCAGGGCCTGGTAGTCGCGCTCCAGTTTGCCTTGGCCGATGGGTTCGATGCGGTCGGCGTAGATCTGGATGCGCCCGCCCTTGGCCCAGTACTCGACACGCCCGGTGACGATGACCTCGTCGCCGTTGGAGGGCGTGAAGGCCTGTCGCTTGGCGCTGCTGGCGAACATGACGCCGCCGATGACCGCGTGCTCGTCCTTGAGGGTGAAGTACCAGTGGGTCTGGGATTTCAGGCCGGAGATCTCGCCGCGCACGCTGAGGCGCGTGGGCAACCCGTCCTTGAGCGCGGCGTCGATGGAGGCCGAGAGTTGCGACACCGACAGAGGGCGGGCCTCATCGCCGGGAGGGGCGGCGGGCTTGCGGGCGCCTCGGGCTTTGGATGGGTCAAACGGCAGTCGTTCCACGCGTGCTTTCGGCCAGAAACGGAAGCGAGCCGATCAGAGATTGATCGGGATGCCTTCCTTGCGGTACTTCTCGAGCAGGAGTTGGGTTTCGCGCAGCACTTTTTCCAGACGCACCGCCGCGTCATTCACTGAGCGATAGAGGTCGGGGTTGGTGAGCAGCATGCCGATCGTTCCCTTGCCGGTGTTCACCTGTTCGGTGAGGTCCTGCAGGTTGCGCAGGGCGGCGTTGAGTTGGCGGGAAGACTCGATGAATGCGACGGTGGCCTCGTCCACCGAATCGGACGCGGAGCTGACTTCCGTGGTGAGATTCGCCGCGGCTTCGTCCCAGGATTGGGCGGTCGAACGCACGGTCTCGAGCGTGGACTTGGCCTCGACGGCGAGTTCATCGATGGTGCCTCGAAGCCCGTCGTCGGAGAGCCAGTCGATCGCGGCGCTGGCGGCCTCATCGACGCGCCGGATGCTCGCGGCGAGGTCGATCGGTGTGCCGTCGGAACTCTCCATGGTCGCCAGAATCGTGTCGAGGCGCTGGCCGACGCGCGTGTAGGTCGCGGCCATCTCCTTGATGGATTCTGCGGTGTCGCTGAAAGCCGCGATCCGATCGTCGAGCAATCCGGCGATCTCATCGAGCAGTTCGCCCGCCGAAGCGCGAAGCGTCTCGCCGGGCTGGAGGTAGCCGGGGTCTGTGGCTCCCGGCTCGCGCGGGGTCGTGCGCAGGGCCAGGCGAGTATCGCCAACGAAACTGGTGCTGATCGAGACCCGGACATCGCGCGGGATGCGCACCGATTCCAAGACCGACAGTTCGAGGAGGACGCCTTCCTGTGGGTCGGCCGCGGTGGTGGTGGACTCGACCCGACCGATCTCGACGCCATTGATCGACACCGGCGCACCCGGCGTGAGCCCGGCTGCGTTGTCCAGTTGGAATACGACGGGGTAGCGCTCCGGTTCCTGAAAGCGGATTTCGCCGAAGAGCAGCAGCATGGCCATGAGTCCGATGATGCCGACGATGCCCGTCAGGCCGATGAGCAGGTCGCGGGTTGGTTTCATGGTGCGGCTCCGTTCTCGTCGCCCTGCCCGGTCAGGAAGCCCTGAACCCGCGGGTCGGTGCTGGACATGACTTCATCGTAGGTGCCCTGCACGCGGACTTTACCGTCCAGCAGCAGCACGACATGGTCGGCGACCATTTCGACGCTGTGCAGGTCGTGCGTGACCATGAGGCCGGTGACGCCGAGTTCCTGCTTGAGTTTGTTGATCAGGAGGTTGATGTCCCGGGCACGGACCGGGTCGAGACCCGTGGTCGGCTCATCGTACAACACGAGGCGCGGACGGAGGACGATCGCCCGAGCCAGCGCGATGCGGCGTTGCTGGCCGCCTGAAAGCTGGGCGGGGTAGCGCGACTCGTACCCGGACATGTCCACCATGGCGAGGGTCTGTTCGATCCGTTCCGCCCGCTCGCGCCGGTTCATGGTGGTGTGCTCTTCCAGCGGGAAGGCCAGGTTTTCCGCGACCGTCATCGAATCGAACAGGGCGGAGAGCTGGAAGAGAAACCCGAGTTGGGTGCGAACGGGATCAAGATCCTGATCGCTGAGCGTGTCCACCCGTGTGTCATCGAAATAGATCTCCCCGGCATCCGTCGGGAGTAAACCCACCAGCAGGCGCAGCAGGACCGATTTGCCCGAACCCGACGGGCCGAGCACCACGGTGGTCGTGCCGGGCTGGACATCGAGATCGACGCCGCTGAGTACTTCGGTCGGGCCGAAGGCCTTGCGGACCCCACGCATACGGACGCTGGCGCCACGCTGCGGCGGTGTGCTGGCATCATCCCTGGACTGTGCGGCGTGGGGGCGGTGCATGGGTGGTGGGGTGAAAAACGGGGTCTTGTGCTGCAAGAGCGTATGATCTCAGCACGGAACCGGCGCGCTGGAGCGTGTTCGAAATCGGCGAAGAGGGCAGGATGCACCATGACCGATCACCAGTTGCCTCGCGTGAGCGGGCGGGAACTGATTCACCGGGGCAAGAAATTCGACTTCGAGCGGGTCAATCTGGCGGAACCGGGGGCTGAGCCCGTCTGGCGCGAGGTGGTCCGGCATCCCGGGGCGGTGTGTGTCCTGCCGGTGTTGCGGGAAGGCGGGGAAGACCGGCTTGTCATGATCCGCAACCACCGCTTTGCACTGGGGGGCGAAACGGGGGAGTTGCTCTGGGAGATACCCGCCGGAACCTGTGAGCCGGGCGAACCCATTCTGACCACCGCCGGGCGGGAACTGGTCGAGGAGGCGGGATTTGAGGCAGGAACCCTGGAATCTTTGCTGTGGTTCTACACCACGCCCGGTATGACCGATGAAAAGATGCACGCAGTGCTGGCGACCGACCTGAAGCCGGTCGGCCAGCAGCTTGAGGAAGACGAGCGGATCGAGGTGCATCTGCTCCCCGTTTCGGAGGTGCTGGCGATGGTGGACCGGGGCGAGATCGTGGATGCAAAGACCGTGCTGGTCGTACTCCACGCGCTGCGGAGCGGCCTGATCCGCGCGGCTGAGGAGGGGGCGGCCTGATGTACTCCGAACACACCGGGAACCGGGACGATTTCCGTGAGCGGGGGCGCTGGGGTCAGTTCTTTGCGCGGGTGCTGGAGAACCCCGACAACCCGCTGGGCTGGTCCGTGCGGCTGTTTGTGTTCAAGAAGATCGATGTCCGCATCCACCTGCTGACCGTGGTCTTCATGGTCGGTGTGGTGCTCGCTTCGATCCCGAGCATCGGTGATCGCGGCTGGCTGCACCTGATCACGCTCAGTTTCAGCATGCTCGCGCTGTTCGTTATCGTGCTGCTGCACGAGTTCGGCCACTGCTTTGGCGCTCGGCTCTCGGGCGGCAGCGCGAACC
>CAZIXS010000073.1:0-925 GCA_964543335.1 uncultured Phycisphaeraceae bacterium
CCCGCCAACCCCTCCAACCGCCCGTTCAGCACGCGCAGCAATTCCCGTTCGCGCGCCTGCTCACGCGTGTCAAACCGCCCGATCTTCGCGTGCGCGACCAGACGCTGCGAGACCTGGCTCCACAGGCTGATCGGCGAGTCGTCGGGCGTGCGGATCATCAGCCAGCCCTGCTCGTCCACGACCGAGAGCAGCTCGTACTCGCGCTCGTGGGGGTTCGGCGTCGTGATGTTCACCACCGTCAGCCCGGGCTCCACGCGGCTGACCGACCAGCGGACCGCGGCGTCCAGATCCACCGGACGCCCGTTGAGGATGACCGAGCCGGTGCTGTTGTAGCGGGGCTCCATCGCCGCGAGTTCCTCGAGCGTCGGCTCGGGGGCGGGATTGGCGCATCCGCTTGCGAATACCCCTGATACGAGGGTTGACCCAATCAGAATCCTAAAAAATGTTCTGTTCATCTCGGACCCGCCTGACCTTTCCGGGGTAAAATGACGATGGCACTGTAACCGGGCACATCGCCCGACGGGCGAATGGTGGGCCCGGTGCGTCTCCAGTTTTCTGATCTCATCGCCGCGATGGTGTGGCGTGCGGATCACGCAGAGGTTCCCGCGGCGGGTAGCCGCGACACCGGAAGGACCGCCCTGAGCGTGGAAGCAACGATTCGTGTTCCCGACGGTGTCGATGTCGTCTCCGTCTTTGGCCCCTCCGAACGCCACCTGAAGATGGTGCGCGAGGCGCTCGGGGTGCAGATGTCCGCCCGAGGGCGGGTGATCCGCATCTCCGGCGATCGCGCGCCGGTGCGGGCGGCCCACCGGGTGATCGAGCGGACCGTCGAGGCCGCCCAGCGCGGGCGGGCCTTCGGTCGGCGTGAGGTGCTGGACGCCATCGCCGAGGCGTTGGGGGATCTGCCGCTGGCGTTACATCTGGC
>CAZIXS010000073.1:935-14638 GCA_964543335.1 uncultured Phycisphaeraceae bacterium
CATCGCCGAGGCCTCCTGGAAATCGGATCAGGATCAGTCCGCCGCCGCTCCGGGCGACGCCCCGGCGATCCTGGGCGGGGACGGCTTCGAGACCGCGTGGACCGGCAAGCTCGATGTGTATTCCAACGGGCGCCCGATCATCCCGCGCTCCAAGAATCAGCAGTACTACCTCGATCAGATGTTCGAGAACGATCTGGTCTTCGGCGTCGGCCCCGCCGGCACGGGCAAGACCTACCTCGCGGTCGCCGCGGCGATCCACCAGCTCAAGGCCGGCCGGGTGAAGCGCGCGGTGCTAGCGCGTCCGGCGGTGGAAGCGGGGGAGAAGCTCGGGTTCCTGCCGGGCGATGAGCTGGCGAAGGTGAGCCCGTACCTGCGCCCGTTGATCGATGCGCTGCACGACATGCTGGACTACACCACGATCAAGCGGTTCATGGCCAGCGATGTGATCGAGATCGTGCCGCTGGCGTTCATGCGCGGTCGCACGCTCAACGACGCGATCATCATTCTGGATGAGGCGCAGAACACGACCAAAGGCCAGATGCAGATGTTCCTGACGCGCATGGGCCAGCGCTCGAAGATGATCATCACCGGCGATGTGACGCAGATCGACCTCCCCCGTCCGGGTGAGAGCGGGCTGATAGACGCGGCGCGCCGTTTGCGTCGGGTGAAGGGCGTGTCGTTCTGTGCGCTCGAGAAGGCCGATGTGGTGCGCCACGATCTGGTGCAGCGCGTCATCGAGGCGTACGCCGACAAGGAAGATCCCGATGTGCTCAACCGGCTCACGACCAGGCGGGCGGTGGAGCTGATGCAGGAAGACGCGCTGCCGGTGCCCGACCACCAGGGCGATACGAACCACGACGGAGGCGCCGATCATGGCTGAGAAATCCGAAGCCAAGCAGGGCGCGAAGGCGCGCCCCGGGCGTATCCGGAGGATCGAGCAGCGTCCCTCACTGCTCACACGGATCGACACCACGCTGCGCGAACTCGTCACGCACCCGGCCTTTGTCGGCGTGCTGACCACGGGGGTACTGCTCTCGCTGGTTCTGGGAGCAACGATCATTTCGGGTCGCTCGGTGCTGGGCATCGCGCTCGACCGGATTTCCGATCGCACCTTCACGGTGCGTGCACCCTTCGAGCAGATCGATGAAACACGCACGCAGCGCAACCGCGAGATCGCGGTCGCCGGAACGCCGCGGGTGTTCGTGGCTGATCGTGCGGCGATCAGTGCGCTCGAAGCCGACCTGCGGGGACTGCCCCTGATCGTCTCCGAAGCGGCGTCGCTCGACGAAGTTCCCGAAGAGGTCCGGCGCGTGTACGGGCTGGATGCCGAAGACATGACGCTGCTGACGGACCTGGTCCGCCCCGGAGGCGAGGTCGCGGCGAGTTGGTCCCTGAGCGTCTCACGCCTGATGGATGCCTTGGCCCGGCGCCCGATGCTTGCCTCGGTGGAACGCCAGGAGACGCTGGTGACACCCGGGCGGGTGATCGAGATCCGGTTCGAACCGAACGAGACGGAAAAGCCTTCGAGAGCGGTGCAGGTGCCCCCGGTCGATACGCTCGACTTCGGGACCAGCGACCGCGCAGCGCTGCGTGATCGGCTGGTGGCCATCGCGACAGACTCGGGCTTCGCCGGAGCCCGGGCGGACATCGTGGCGCAGCGGCTGCTGAGCATGGAGCGACCCCTCTACCGGGCCAGCCGCGAACGCACAGTCGCGCGGGAGCAGGCGGCGGCGGATGCGATTGAGCCGGAACTGATCAAGTACGAACCGGGGCAGACCATCGTCCGGCGCGGCGAAACCATCACCGGCGCCAAGCTGCAGGAACTGGCCAAGGAGCAGAAGGCCTACATCGAGACGATGCCGTTCTGGGCCAAATTCTCGTATGTGCTGTCGGCGGTGGTCATCGGGATGGGCATCGTGCTGGGTGTGGGCATGTACCTGCGCGAGTACTACCCGCGCACGCTGACCAAGCCGTGGCGCTGCGCGACGCTGGCGATCATGGTGGCGATCGGTGTGGTCGGCGGGCTGTGGATGGCGGCGGGTCTTCCGGCCGCGATGTGGCTGGGGCTCACGCTTCCGGTCACGTTGGCGACGATGATCACGACCGTGGCGTACGACCGGCGGCTGGCGTTGGTGATCGGCGCTTCGATCGCGGTGACGCTGGGCGTGGCGCTCGCGCTGTCCCCGGCGGTGGTGGCGGCGCTGCTCGCGAGCGTGGCGGTGGTGTCGATCTGCCTGGACGACATCAGAACCCGCGCGGATGTGTTCGCGACCTCCGTGATGACCGGGCTGACGCTGGCCTTGGCCAGCGCGATCGTGAGCGTGCTCGACCGACCGATCGTGGACGGGATCGCTCGGGAAGTGATCGTGGACGCGATCTACGCGGGCACGGGCGGCTTTGCGTCGGGTGCCATCCTGCTGTTCATGCTCCCGGCGGTCGAGCGCATCTTCGACATCACCACCGGCATGACGCTCACCGAACTGCGCGACCCCAAGCAGCCGCTGCTCCGCCTGCTGCAGCAGCGCGCGCCGGGCACCTACAACCACTCGCTCAATGTCGCGACGATCGCCGAGGCCGCGGCGGATGCGATCGGGGCCGACGGGCTGCACCTCTATGTCGGCGCGCTGTACCACGATGTGGGCAAGCTCAACAAGCCGGGCTACTTCGTCGAGAACCAGTCCAAGGGTCAGAACAAGCACAACAAGCTCAACCCGGCGATGTCGGTGCTGGTGATCATCGGGCATGTCAAGGACGGGCTCGAACTCGCGCGCGAGTACGCCATCCCGCGCTCGCTGCACCACTACATCGAGAGCCACCACGGCACGACCCTCGTCGAGTACTTCTACGACCAGGCCAAGAAGCAGGCCGATGCCGACGACCAGGTCGAGCGACCGAGTGAACTGGAATACCGCTACCCCGGCCCGCGCCCGCGCACCCGCGAGGCCGCGATCCTGATGCTGTGCGACGCGGTGGAATCCGCAACCCGTGCGATGTCCGAGCCCACCCCGGCCCGCATCCGCCAACTCGTGCACGACATGGCCGCCAAGCGCCTCATGGATGGGCAGTTCGATGAATCAAACCTGACGCTCCGCGAACTGCACCAGATCGAGGGCGCGCTCGTGAAGTCCTTGTGCTCGGTCTACCACGGACGCATCGCGTACCCGTCGGACAGCAAGCAGAGCAAGCCCAACGAGACGCGGGCCGAGCCATCGAAGGTGGTTGGGGCTTGAAATCTCGCTCCCTCTCCCCTTGAGGGAGAGGGCTGTGGTGAGGGGTCAGCGGCGCAGCCGCTGCGAAACATGAGGTGACGCATCGATCGACCCCTCATTAGTCTGCGTGCTGAATCCACACGCGGCCACCTTCTCCCGCAAGGGGAGGAGGAGAGGGAGTCAAGACTTTTTCGACCGCCGCTCGCGCTCGGTTCGGATCAGCGCCAACGCCTCCCCGATCGCACGGTCCAGGTTGTCATTCACGATGAACGCGTCGTAGGCACCGTTCTTCTTGGCGCGGGCGATCTCTTCGCGGGCCGCGGCGAAGCGGCGATGGATCACCTCTTCGCTCTCGCGCTTGCGGGCGCGGAGGCGTTCGAGCAGTTCGTCTTCCGAGGGCGGGAGGATGAACAGACCAAACGCACCGGGCATCTTCTTCTTGACCTGCTCGGCACCCTGCACATCGATCTCGAGGATCACCAGTCGCCCGCGTTCCAGTTGGGCGTCAACCGGCGCGCGGAGCGTGCCGTAGCAGTTGCCGGCGTAGACGGCGTGCTCGAGGAACTCATCGCCCGCGATGCGGTCGGTGAACTGCTCACTGGTCATGAAGTGGTAGTCCACCCCGTCGACATCAGCATCGGTCTTCGGGCGGGTCGTCGCGGAGATCGAGAAGGTCGCGTCGGGGATGGAGCGCTCGACGGCCCGGGTGATCGTGGTCTTGCCCACGCCGGATGGACCGGAGATGACCAGCAGCAGGCCGTTGTCGGTGTCCGAGGGAAGGCGATGCTCGGGGTCGGGGCTGAAAACAATGGGGGGCTGGTGCATGGGGCGACCAGTGTACCCGGTGGCGCGTGGGTGATCAGCGGTCGGGGTTGAACGGTCCCCGGTCGACATCCAGGCTATTGCCGGGGCCCTTGAACGCGCCGGCGCTGGCGACCATGTCGAAATCGATACCCCGCTCGACCACCTCGCCGGTGGCGATGTCGGTGGTGGTGACCTTCAGGCGGTACGAGCCGAGCGAGAGATTGGTGGGAAGATCGACGATCTGCGCGATGAAGAAATCGCGCCGTGGCCGCTGCGAGAAATCCACAATGATCTCGGGATCGTGCTGCAAGACCAGCGTGTTCTGGCTGTCCGGGGCATCCTCGGTGCCGACCAGGTACATCTCGAGCGACTGCTTCATGTTCACCACATAGCCGTCCACCCCGCCGCGGCTTGCGGGGGATCGGGTGAAGTGATCGATCTCCGTGTACACGATGACCCGATGAGGACGCCCGGCGATGAACTTGTATCGGCCCTGATACTTGGGCAACTCGCGGTACACGCCGTAGCTGCTCACTTGGGTGCAGAAGCGCGCATCCTCAATGGTCAGCAGCTTGAGCGTGCGCATGTCCTCGCTGGCCTGTTCGATCGCGCGCACGATGCGGTCGAGGTCCACAAGACCGAGATCGAATTCACCCCGCAGCGAGGAGGCGAGTTCGAGCGTCGAGCCGAGCACTTCGCGCTCATCATCGGTCAGGCCTGCCGCGTCGGCAGCCTCGGCGAGCGTGCCGTAGGTCATCTCGAACACGCCGGGTTGCACCGATTCGAGCAGCGCGATCCTCAGCATCGCGCCCACGGGGCTGAGGGCCTGATCACCGGAATCGGCGATCACGGTGCGCAGCGATCGCACCGCCTCCTCGATCCGCGATTCGATCGACGGCGCCTCGGGACCACCGGCACCGATGGCCAGGCCATCGTCGGGTTCGGCGTTGCCAGGGCTGTCGGTTTCTGAAGCGATGGCCGGTGCCTGGACAACGCCGCCCGTCTCGATCTCGAGGCCGGTGTTCGAGCGTGCGCCGGGTGCTCCGTTCTCCGGAGCTGGGTTCACGACCGGGGGTGTACCTTCGGGGCTGGCGGCGATGGTTTCTTCCGGCGACTGGTAATCAATATCGGGATTCGCTGATGCGAAATCGAGGTTGCCCATCTCACCCATCAGGGCATTGAACTCAGCGTCTTCCGCCTGCTCGAGAACCGGCGTCTCCGCGGGCTGCAGCTGGGCAGTTTCCTTGCCCGAGCCTGCGCAGCCGAAGGTATGGGTCAGCGCGGCGGCCGCGGCCAGCAGGGTCGCGGCGGTCCAGATCCGGTTCATGGAGGGTGTCATCGTTTGCGCTTCCTGCCCGATGCGTGATCGGCCCGGATCCTCCGGGCTCTGATCGAGTTATCGGCGAATCGGCGAAGCGACGATCAACGCCCGGGACGCAGAACTTGCGCGAAACGGATACTCAGGGCTTCGAGCGCAAGAATTGCGTCTCCTTGGCTCGTCTTCCCCTTGAAGTCGGCGTCCACGGCCTCGTCGAAGAGGCGGGCGAAGGCCGCGGGGCTGGCGTTCTGAGCCGCTCTGGCGATGGCGCTGGCGGAGGCACCCCACAGTTTGAGGGATTTGTTGAGCTGCTGGCCACCAATGCCGCTGGCCATGCCCCGGGCGTAGCCGTGGAGCTTGCGGGCGAGATCGACGTAGGCGAATCGGATCAGCACTTCGCTGACGCGCGAGACCTCGACCAGCTCGTGGAGCATCGCGATCGACGCATCGGCCCTGCCGGTCAGCAGCACCTCTTGGATCGTCCAGACCTGCTCCTCGCGGCTGAGCCCGACAAACTCGCGCACATGCTCTTCGGTGATGGTGATCGGGTCGGTGCCGTCGCTGGCCGCGGCGGAGGCGAGCTTGTCGATCTCCGAGGCGAGGCGACCGAGGTCAGGACCGACGCGCTCGACGAGCAGCTGGGCGGCGCGGGGCTGCATCATCGCGCCGTGCTGCTTCTTGGCCCTGCCGCCGCACCACGCGACCGCCCGCTCGGGGGCGATGGCGTCGCACTTGATGATCGTGCCGCACTTCTCGATGAGCTTGTCGAGCTTGCCCTTGTTCCACTTCTCGCCCCGCAGAACGAGGGTGGCGGTGTCGGCGGGCTGCTCGGCGTAGCGCTCGAAAGCGGGGCGGGAGGATTCGTTGACCAGTTTGTCGGCGTCGTCCACGACGACGAGTTTGTGGGAGACCATGAGGCCGAACGAGCGGCACTCATCGAGCACCTCGGCGGCCTGGACGCTGTCGCCATCAAAGCGGACCACCTCGACCTCGCCACCCTCACGCTCGCTGAGTGCGTCCCGGAGCTGGTCGGTGTAGCCGGAGCGGAGGAAGTGCTCCTTGCCGTACAGCAGCACGATGCGGCTCTCGGCACCGAGGGGCTTGCCGGCTTGGTTGCTGGATGTGGAGGCTCGCTTCGCCATGCGACTCAGGGTACACAGGCGGCCATGGCCGGTCACGCCCGCACATTCCCCGGTTGCCGCTACGGACCGATGGCGCTGCGTTCGGTGCTGCGCCGAACGCTCCAGCCCGGAGAGCGGTTCTTGGGCTTCGGGGCCGCCGATACCGCGGGCCCGGGCTGGCGCGGCTTGGCCGCCCTGGCTCCGGCCCTGCCGGTCGGGTCGATCTGGAGTGCTCGGCTGCTGAGGCGTCGGCGGGTGCTGGTGCTCACGGATCGGCGCCTGATCGTGCTTCCACCGGATCGCCCGGATCTGGACCGGCGATCGGCCCGCTGGAATGGTCAGTACCCGCTGACGCAGGCGGACCTCCGTCTGGAGGCCCGGCGGACGGTGCGGGTCAGCACGCCGGGTGGAGCGTTCGTGGCGCGCCTGCGTGGCGCGTGGTCTGGGGTGGAGTTATCCACCGTCTGTCCAGCGGATCGGATAGCGGAGCAGGCCCGATAGAGCCCGCAAAACAGCCCGGATTAGGCCTTCGGTGCGGAACTCTGCGCGGATCGTGAAGATTCTTCTTGGGATTTGGCGGGCCAGTCGTATGATTTTGATTGAGTTCTAGTTTCGACCGGATGGTCAGCCACGCCGGTCGGTAGGTGGATCCCAAACCGGAGGAGCGACTCGAGCGGGGCGTTGAGCCCTCGCCACTCACCACGGATCGAACCACTATCCACGCGAGCGGCGGGTGCATGCACCGCCCCAATCCCGATCGCCCGATTCTGAACGGGCCAACACCTGCCTGGGCAGCGCGGCTGCCCGGCGCGGCACACCAGCCGGTCTTTCCCGCACCGGAGGCCGACCTGTCGGTCTCCCCAGCCCCGGAGGACCCAGGCATGCCCCGCCACTCCACGCAACTCATCCGTAACATTGCCCTCACCGGACACGCCGCATCGGGCAAGACGACCCTGATCGAGGCGATCCTCGAAAAGGCCAAGGTGATCGGGAAAGCCGGCAGCGTCGAAAACAAAGACACCGTGTGCGACTTCGAACCCGAAGAGCACGAGCACGGGCACAGTCTCAACGCGGCGTTCGTGAACTTCGACTTCACCGACGACGACAGCGACCCCCGGCATTTCAATATTGTTGACACTCCCGGCTTTCCCGACTTCCTCGGCCAGACCCTCAGCGTGTTCCCCGCGGTCGAAACCTGCGCCGTCGTCATCGATGCCGAGCGCGGGATTCAGGCGACTACGCGGCGCGTCATGAAAGTCGCGGCGGAGCGCCGCCTGCCCCGCATGATCATCATCAATAAGATCGACACGCAAAGCGCCCAGGAAGGAACGCTCCAGGCCCTGGTCGAGCAGATCCGTGAGACCTTCGGCACCGAGTGTCTGCCACTGAATCTGCCGGTGCCGGACTGCTCGGATGTGGTGGACCTGTGGGAGAAGGCCGAGGACGGCGACGGGCCCGAGACGCGCTTCAGTTCGATCAGCGAAGGCCACCAGCAGCTCGTCGATCAGATCGTAGAAGTCGATGAGGAACTGATGTCGGTGTACCTGGAAGAGGGAGCGCTGACGAAGGACCAGCTGCACGACGCTTTCGAGAAGGCCCTGCGCGAGGCGCACCTGGTGCCGATCCTGTTCGTGAGCGCGCGGAGCGGAGCGGGTGTGGACGACATGCTCCACCTGATGGCGAACCTGTGCCCGAGCCCGATCGAGGGCAATCCCAGGCCGTTCCTGCTCGGCGAGGAAGGACAGGACGAGCGCGACTGGCACGCCGATCCCTCCGACCCTTCCAAGACCTTCGTCGGTCATGTCTTCAAGGTGACGACCGATCAGTTCGTCGGCAAGGTCGCGATGATCCGCGTGCACCAGGGCACGATCAAGGCCGGCGACAGCGTGCAGCTCGGCGATTCGCGCAAGCCCATCAAGCTCGCGCACCTCAATAAGGTGTTCGGCAAGAAGATGGAAGACATCGAGACCGCGGTCGCCGGCGACATCATCGCCGTGGCCAAGGTCGAGGAATTCCATCGCGATACCGTGATCCACCAGAGCAAGAACGATGCGCTGAACACGCTGCACTTCAAGCGGCTGCCGATGCCCAGGCCGATGTACGGCGTTGCCATCGAGGCAAAGAACCGCGGCGACGAGGTCAAGATTGGCTCGGCGATGGCCAAACTGGTCGAGGAAGACCCGACCTTTACGGTGCAGCGCATCGCCGCGACAAACCAGACGGTGGCGAGCGGCATGGGCGACCTACACATGCGCGTGCTGCTCGAAAAGCTGCACAACCGCTTCAAGCTGGATCTCGACACCAAGCCGCCCAAGGTCGCCTACAAGGAGAGCATCACGGGTAAGGCCAGCGCGAGCCACCGGCACAAGAAACAGACCGGCGGCAGCGGGCAGTTCGGCGAGGTGCACCTGACCGTCGAACCGCTTCCCGCCGACGAGTACGAGAGCGCCACGGACCCGAAGATCGGGCTCGACTTCGTCGATGAGACCGTGGGCGGCTCGATCCCGCGTCAGTTCATGCCGGCGATCGAGAAGGGCATCCGCCAGGCCATGGAGCACGGCGCGATCGCGGGCTATCCCATGACGGGCGTGCGGGTGCGCGTCACCGACGGCAAGCACCACCCGGTGGACTCCAAGGAGATCGCCTTCATCAGCGCTGGGCGCAAAGCATTCATCGAAGCGGTGAAGAACGCCAGACCTGTTCTGCTGGAACCGGTCTGCGCCGTCGAGATCACCGCCCCGGCGGACACGGTCGGCGATATCACCGCCGATTTGTCCGGCAAGCGTGCCCACATGGGCGAGACCGAGTACCTGCCCGGCGACATGATGCTCATCCACGCCAAAGCGCCGCTGGCGGAGATGGGTCGGTTCACCAGCGAACTGAAATCCATCACCGGCGGTCAGGGCACCTTCGTGATGGACTACTCGCACGATGAGCACACGCCCGGGAATGTGCAGGCCGAGATCATCGCCGCCTACTCGCCTCAGGACGATGACGACTGAGCAGCGCTGTCCTTAAACACGAGGGAAGAGATGGCACACCGCCGACCCCACTGGGGCCGGCGGTTGTCATATCGCCGAAGTGTGTTTCCGAGCCGTGCCCGCTCAGCCCAGCGCTGCGAGCAGCTCGTCGCTGGTCAGCGCCTGCGGGATGTCGCGGGTCTGCACGGCTTTGACTTTGCCGATGCCGTCGTCGGACTGGCCGATGACCACGGTGCCACGCTTGGAGATGTTCAGGTCCGGCCAGTAGAAGCCGTAGGCCTTGCAGACCTGCCGGTGCATGTCGGCCAGCAGCGTCTGCTTGAGCCCGAGCTGGTTCGCCCACGCCTCGTGGACGAAGAAGGAGTCGCAGGACACGCCGACGACCTGCGCGCCGGTCTGTTCGAACTTGGCGAAGTCATCGGTGATGCACTTCATCTCGGTCGAGCAGACCGGGCTGAAGTCCATCGGGTAGAAGCACAGCGCCACATCGCCCTTCTTGACCGCCTCGGCCAGCGACCAGTCTTCCTTGTTCTGGGCTTTCAGGGTGAAATCGGGGGCGGTTTCGCCGGGCTGGATGGGTGTTTCGCGCTCGGTCAGGGTGGTGGACATGGTCGGTGCTTCCTTGATGCGGGTGTACGGTCGGTTTGCGCCCGATGATAGCCACGCTCGAGCGTCTCGCCCCGGCTGTGGAGCGGCTATTCTACTGAAGAGATACGAACGCCCCCGCAGCATGCGAAGGAGCACGGATGACCGCCCTGATGTCACTGGAGAGCCGTTACCGCGAAGTCAAGGACAAGGTCGCCTCGGCGGCGCAGCGGAGCGGGCGCAAGCCCGGCGAAATCCTCGTGGTGGCGGTCTCGAAGTACGCGGAGATGGACCAGGTCCGCGAGCTGTACCGGCTCGGCCACCGCGACTTCGGGGAATCCCGCGTTCAGCAGCTCGTGCAGCGGGCCGCCATCATGGACGAGTGGCAGTCGCGCGAGCAGGCCATGCCGAACATCGGTGAGGAGCAGGAGATGGAGCTCTTCGCCGCCGCGACCGGCGCCGCGCACGAGTCGAAGCAGCCGCGGGTGCGCTGGCACATGATCGGGCACCTGCAGCGCAACAAGGCCCGCAAGTGCGTCGAGGTCGCGCGCCTCATCCATTCCGTGGACACCCTGCGCCTGGTCGATGAGATCCACGCCGTGGCGTTCAAGATGGACCGCGAGGTCGAACTGCTCGTGCAGGTCAACTGCACCGGCGAGAAGCAGAAGTACGGTTGCGCGGTCGCCGCGGCGGAGCACATCGCCGAGCAGATCGATTCGCTGGTCCACCTCAAGGTCCGCGGGCTCATGGCGATGGGGCCGACCTCGATGGACCCCGGAGACACCCGCGCGACCTTCGAGCGCACCAAGGAACTCTTCGACGAGATGGTCAAGCTCAACCTGTGCGACGGGCGCTTCAACATCCTGTCCATGGGCATGTCCCACGATTACGAGATGGCCATCGAGTGCGGCGCGAACATGGTCCGCATCGGTTCGAGCATCTTCGGCGAGTCCGAACAGGCCGACCACGACGACGACAGCGAAGACTGACCGAAACGTTCAGGCGTTGCGTCTTCGCCAGCGCCTGTGCTTGCGACGGAACACCAGACCCGCCCCGGCCAGCAGGAATACGCATCCCAGCGCGATCAGCCCGGTGATCTCCGCGCGGGAGGACCACTGCGCCTGCGGCACCGACTGGAAAAAGAACCACGCGTTCACGCCGCCACCGATCGCCAGGATCGCCGCCGCGCTGGCGGGGATCTTCCACTTGATCGCGTACCGGTCCTTCCCGCCGAGCGTGGTGAGCAGCGCGATGAACCCCGGCATCGCGCACGCGCCCATGGCGATCAGAAAGATCGTGTCGTCGTGAACCGGCTCGATGAACGACTCGCCTGGGTCGCCCGGGTTGTAGAACACCTCCACCGGGTCGCCGGCGGAGTACTTGCGGACGATATCCGCGGCCCACCGGGAGCCGAGCGAGACATTCTCCATCGGGGTGACCTGGTCGGCGGTGTAGTCCGCGCCGTTGACGCGGTAACTCCGATCAACCAGCGGGATGCTCTTGACGGATCTTCCCGTCGACCTGGGCGAAGCGTTCCCCGAACGCTGCGCATCCACGCGCGAGGACAACACGGTCCCCGTCGTGGACGGCCAGGTGGCGACGCGGCTGGCCTGCTCCGTGGCATACCAGACGCTGAACGCCACGAAGGCGGCGGCGAGCAGCGAAACCAGGCCCATCATGCCCACAACGATCGCCGTCCCGAGCGCTGAGTGCTCCGGGTCGGCGAGTTTGACGGTCTGGTCAGATTCGCTCATGGGGACATCATGCCGCGGGTCGGGGCGGGTTGCATGTCCTGTTGTGCGGGATATCGGACAGGTGAAGCAGCAGGGGAATCGAGAAGACGGGCAAGATGCCCGTCCCACCAAGAGGCGAACCCGAGGTTCTTCTACTCCGCCGGCTTGCTCCACTCCACATCCGGGTCCTTGTGCAGCCGCCCCGCGCCCTGCTTGCAGCAGCGCTTGCAGATGACCGCGTCGTCGTAGGCCGGGCTCTGCCAGCAGGCGTCGTCGCGCTCCTCAAGGCACATCGTGCACTTCGCCCCCGCCGGCGCGGTGGACTCCTGGCGCGTCACCAGCGTGTCGTAGGCGATCGTCATGCAGTCCTGGCAGATCAGACTCCCCTGGTGCCCCTCGACCAGGGCAAAGGTGCCGTCCCACGCCGTGCGGCAGAAGTCGCACAGAAAGTCCGACAGTTCCATGTTCTCTTTGTCAGCGCCGGGTCGTTGCATCAGGCTGGATCCATTCCGGAAGGACGAACAAGAATCGCCGCGTTGAAGGTCCGCCCCTCGGCGATGTACTTCCGCTCGAAGTTCGTCCCGACCACCTCGCCCTCCCCGGCCGAGGCCGGGCGCTCGAAGTCGTGGCGCTCGTAATGCATCGGCTTGCCCTGCCACTGGTGGGCGGGGTCGCACCATCGGGCGAAGTGCTCTTCCATCCACGCCCAGTAGTCGGCGTGATCGGTCACGATGCGCAGCTCGCCGCCGGGCTCGATGATGCGGAAGGCCTCGGCCAGGAACTGGTCCTGCACCATGCGGCGCTTGTGGTGGCGGGGCTTGGGCCACGGGTCGGCGAAGTACAGGTGCAGCACCTTCACGATCCCCGTCGGCACTCGCCAGCGCACGAACTCCGACGCGTCGAAGTGCAGCATCCGAACATTGGCGATCCGGTTCCGCCTCATCCGGTCCGCGGCGTACGCGAAGAACTCCCGCGCCCACTCGATACCCAGGAAGTTCGTCTCCGGCTGCAAGCCCGCCTGCTGGGCCAGGAAAGTCCCCTTGCCCGAGCCGATTTCCAGCTCGAACGGGCGATCCGGGTGCTCGAACCACTGGCGCGGATCGACCCAGGCCTTCTCCGGGTTCTGGAGCAGGTCATCGGGCAGGGGCGGGAGGTCGTCGCCGGTCAGGCCGTGGTTGGAGATGTCGAGCGGCTTGCCGCGTGAGAGTCCGAAGCTCATGGGGCGGGGATTGTAGCGGATCGGGGGTGGCGGTCCGGTCGAGAACGAATCCATCACTCCGTTACACTCGCACCATGCCCGATCCAAACGCCCAGCCCGGCTTCGCCCCCGAGGGGGATCTCTCGCTCCGCGTGCGCTATGTCGAGTGCGATCCGCAGGGCGTGGCGCACCATTCGTCGTATGTGGCGTGGCTGGAGATGGGCCGGACCGAACTGCTGCGCCTCGGCCCGGCGGGCACGCCGTCCTACCGCGAGATGGAAGCCCAGGGCGTGTTCCTCGTCGTCGCGAAACTCGAACTGAGCTACAAGTCCCCGGCGAGATACGACGACCTACTCATCGTCACCACCCGAGTCATCGGCGGCGGACGCGCCCGCATCGATCACGAGTACGAGGTCTGGCACGACGCCGAGGACGGGCGAGGCAAGAGCCGCCTGCTGGTGACGGCCAAATCGACGCTGGCGTGTGTGGACGGGGACGGGCGCCCGCGTGCGCTGCCCGACTGGCTCATGCCTTCGATCACAAAGCGGGATCGCTGAGGGCTTACCGAATCGCCCGCGAAGACTTCACATCCAGCAGCCCCGCCGGCAGGGGCACGCCCGCTTCCACCTTGCCCGTCAGCACATTCACGCGCGAGTACCGGGCCGCGCCCTCGCGGAACGCCGCGATGTAGACCCAGCCGCCTGGGTCGGCCACCGGGAACTCGGTGTTCACCCCGCCGGCGCCGCGCCCGCCG
>CAZIXS010000074.1:0-7538 GCA_964543335.1 uncultured Phycisphaeraceae bacterium
CCTCGAGGGAGAAGGTGGCAGTCGATCGAAGATCGACTGACGGATGAGGGGGCGGTCCGAATCTTCCGACCATTCGAGCACCGCAGTGATGAGAGCCCAATCGCGCAAGCGATGGGTCCCCAGCATCCCGCGAGCCAATGCTACCTTCTCAGCACCAACTCAGGAAAACATCGTTTATACTTGCAAAGCGAAGTGCCCGACCAGGATGAACATCGAACGGTAGAGATAAGGATTTTGACCCGTGAGTCCATCGGGGATCTTGATATTCCTATCCGTTACGATCCTGCCGGCGATCGTCGCATACACCGCAAAGGGGCCACCCCGTCAATGCGCGTGCATACTCGCGGTACTCGGAATCATCGCATCAACCGGTGGCTTGTACTTGGTGCTCGGACTCCGAGCCGATCACTTCGGTCCAACGCCAACCCTCTGGGCCGTCTATGCAATCGTGCCGATGTACCTGTTCATGTCAGCCGTCTATCGCATTCGCAAGCAAAAATGCGTCTTGCGTAAATCGATCATAACTCTTGGATTTCTAATGCTAACAGTGCCAGTCGTGTCCACGGAGGCATGGTTCGGTTCTGAGGAGGCAAGCTTTCGGCGGTATGTCACGCGTGAGAACCTCGTTCGATTCGAACAAATCAGAAGAAGTCCTTTTGATCGGTATCGCATGCGATTCAGCCGAGGCGAATATGAGATTCAAGAAATCCTGCCGAGATACGATACGCCCGGTATCAGGATCGACTGATCGCCATAGCACTCAAACCCGCTCCTCGAGCTCCGCCCACCGCGCATACAGCCGGTCCCGCTCCTTCTGTGCCTCACCCAGTTTCACCCCGATGGCCGCCAGCTTCTTGTGATCCGCCAGCACATCGGGCGAACCGATCTGGGCCTGCAGCTCATCCACCTTCGCCTCCGCCGCTTCGATGGACTTCTCCATGTGGTCCAGTTCGTGCTTCTCGGTGAAGGTCAGTTTCTTCTTGCGAGCCGTTGGGGCTGACGCCTGCTTCGGCTCGGGCGCCGGCTCCGTCTTCCCGCCGCCGCCCTTCGCCGCCCTGGCCTTCTCCTTCTCCTCCGCCCGCGTGATCGAGTGCCACTGCGGGTAGTCCGCGAAGTACCGCGAACCGCCCTCGCCATCCAGCGCGAGCACATTCGTCGCCAGCCGGTCCAGCATCGCTCGGTCGTGCGTTACCAGCACGATCGCGCCCGGGAACTCTTCCAGGCTCTCCTCCAGGACCTCCAGCGACGCCAGGTCCAGATCGTTCGTCGGTTCGTCCAGGATCAGCACATCCGCTGGCTCCAGCATCAGTTTGGCGATGTGCACCCGCGCCTGCTCGCCGCCCGAGAGGTTCTTGATGGGCGTGCGCAGCTGCGCCTTCGTGAACAGGAACATCTCCGCCCAGGTCGCGATATGCAGCATCCTTCCGCGATACACCACCCCGTCGCTCGGCGAGAGCGTGTCACCCAGCGTCTTGTCCGGGTCCAGTTCCGTCCGGTGCTGGCTGAACAGCACCATCCGCAGCTTGTCCGCCCGCTGGATCGTCCCGAGTTCCGGCGTGCTCTTCGGCAGCGCCTTCTTCGTCTCCTCGTCTTCCTTCAGCATCGCCGGCGTCGGCGGGTCGCTCTCGAGATCGCCCATGAGCATCCTGATCAGTGTGCTCTTGCCCGACCCGTTCGGCCCCATCAGCCCCAGGATCGACCCCGGCGCCAAGAGAATGTCCAGGTTCTCGAACAGCACCTTGGCGCCGTACGACTTGCGCAATCCACGCCCGACCAGCAGCTTCTGCGTCTCGCGTCCGGTCGCCGTGAAATCGATCCGCGCCGACTTCTGCGTCGCGTTCCGCTCGCGCAGCTCCGCCAGCTGGTCCATCCGCTCGTAACTCGCATCGATGCGGCTCTTGCTCTTCGTCCGGCGCGCCTTCGCGCCGCGCGACAGCCAGCGCAGATCGTCCCGCACCTGATTGCTCAGAGACCGCTCGTGCTCCGCCTGCGCCTCCAGAAACTCCGTCTTGCGCTTCAGGAACTCGGCGTAGTTCCCCTTCACCGAGAAGGTCCCCTCCGGGTACGCCCGAGACAGCTCCACGATCCGCGTCGCCGTCTGTTCGAGGAACGCCCGGTCGTGCGTCACCACGATCGACGCGAAGTCCCCCGTGCTCAGCACCTCCTCGAGCCAGTCGATCCCCTCCACATCCAGATGGTTCGTCGGCTCGTCCAGCATCAGGAGGTCCGGCTCCAGCGCCAGCCCCCGCGCGATCGATAGGCGCTTACGCTGCCCGCCCGACAGCTTCGAGCACTCTGTCTCCATCAGGTCCCCCAGTTCGCACCGATAGATCGTCATGTCCGCCGCGATCTCGAACTCGTGAGCATCGTGCAGGTGCCCGATCACCCCGTCCGCCGACGCCTTCACCAGCGCATCCACCACCGCAGAGCGCACCGTCGACCCCGCCTCAAACACATCCGCCTGAGGCACATACGCGCTGATCAGCCCCCGGCGCGGCAGGATCTCCCCGTCCTCCGCCTCCTCCAGCCCGGACAGAATCTTCACCAGCGTGCTCTTGCCGGCCCCGTTCGGCCCGATCAGCGCGATCCGCTCCCGCTCATCGACCTGGATGGAAACGCCGGAAAACAGCAAACGGGTGGCAAAGTGCTTCGAAATGTCACGGGCAGTCAGCAGTGGGGGCATGGGGCGGGATGATACCCGCCGCGAAGCGTGTTGATCCGTTGGGATGAGAACCCTGAGCGCGAGCTCAGGGTCCCCAGCGTCACGCGAGCCAATGCTCGCCGCGCGATTCACTCCCCCCGCGTTTCCCACCGCTCCTTCACCGTCGCCAGCATGTCCATCATCCCCTCCCGATGCAGCGAGTGCCCCATCCCCTCGATCACCTCGATCTCCGCATCGATCCCCATCCGCTCGGCCATGCCCTTGAGCAGCACCACCGCGCCCTCCAGATAAAAGGTGTCCACCTCCCCCGCGTACACATGGATCTTCCCAGCCATGCTGCGCATCTCGCGCTGCCAGCTCTCCTCCAGCTTCCGCCGGATGTCGTAGGGCTTCCACAGTTCGGTCGCCAGCACATCCACCGCGCCCGTCTCGCGATCGAAGATCGGCATCGGCTCGCCGTCCACCAGACGCGGGCTGAACACCGCTTCGAACGAGTGGATCTGCCCGCCCGGCCCGAGCACCTCCTCGCGCGCGACAAACTCGCGGTAGGTCAGCATGATCTCGCCGTTCCGACGCGCCAGCCCGCGCTCGTTGCCGTCGGCGTCCACATACATGTTCTCACCGGGCTTGTAGAGGTTGATGTACTGAAAGTCGCGGAAGTCCACCGGGTCCGGCACATGGCTCCAGCAGCCGGCGAAATCGTCCGGGTAGGTGATCTGCAGCCACAGGCTCGACCAGCCGCCCGAGCTCACGCCCGTCGCGTACCGGTGCTCCGGCCCCGCGCCGCCAAACTCTTCGTCGATCTTCGGCATCATCTCCTCGACCAGCATCGCGCCCCACGGCCCGTTCGTCGCCGAATCCGCGAACACGCTGTGCCCCCGGTAGCAGGAGGGGTCCGGCACCACCCACAGCAGGTCGCCGTCGTACATCCGGTCGATCATCTGCCCCATCCGCGCCGCGCCTCGGTGCGTGCCCCCGAAGCCTGGCACATCCACGACCACCGGGTAGCGCGCATCAGCGGCCCGCTCGTCGAACCCTTCCGGCACGACGATCCCCGCCCGCACCATGTAATCGCGCCCGTGGAACTCGCTCAGCAGCTCGCTGCGGAACTCCAGCAGGCGCACGCGCGGGCTCTCGACGAACGGCGCCTCCTCGACCACTTCGCTCGGCACCAGACGCACCGCCTCCATCGCCTCGCGCGCCGCTCCGTCTTCCGGAACCGTGATCGTCGTCACCGGCGAGTACCGGTCGCCTGCGCCGGTCCCCGCCTTGGGCGAATCCAGACTCAGCCGCAGCACCGCCTGCGCGTTCCACTCGCCCGCCCGGAGTTCGTCGGTGGTCACCGGATGGCCCATCGCGCTCTCGTCGATGAAGACCACATCGCCCGACTTCACGCCCTTCACATCCAGCGCGAACACCGGGGGCGGGCTGAACCAACTGTGCATCGCCTGCCGCGGCTCGCCCCGCGCTCCCACCGGAGCCAGCGCCACATACACCCGGCCGGTGTACGACTCCACCCCCTCCGGGATCACCACCTCAAACGACACATCCGCCGCCGCCGCTCCCGTCCAACCAAGGATCATCGCGGCAGTCGCCATCGCCAGTTTCGTTCGAACGAGTGTCATCAGGGGAATCTCCTCAGGGGTCCTCGGGCGGTCTATTCCATACCGGCGGCTCGGAAGCAGGTTCAAACCAGTTTCGGGGTCGTTGCCGACAGGTTCAGGCCGTGACGCTACCATGCAACCGTGCCTGATCCCAGTCGATTCATCCTGATCACGCTCCTGGCCGGCGGACTTCTCGGCACCGGCTGCACCAGCTCCATCCGCGTGACCGACCCATCCCGCACCGCCACCGAGCAGTTCCTGCTCTCCCAGGCCGCGGCACTCGCCGTCTCCCAGCTCTCCGTTGAGAACCTCCGGGGCCGACGCGTCTACGTCGACGACCAATACTTCGCCGCCTCCGAATCCGCCTTCGTCTTGGGCGAACTGCGCAACCGGCTCCTGATGAGCGGCGTCCAGCTGATGCCCGAGCGCTTCACCGCCCAGATCATCCTCGAGGTCCGCAGCGGCGGCGTCGGCATCGACCGCTCCGATTACCTGCTCGGCCTGCCCGCCCTCGTCCTCAGCGCCGGCGAAGACGGCGACAACGCCTCGCTGTCCACTCCCGTCTCCACCCCCGAACTCGCCCTGCTCAAGAACACCAACCAGGTCGGTGTTGCCTCCGTCGCATTCGTCGCCTACTGGTCCGACACCGGTGAGGTCGTGGCCTCCTCCGGTCCATTCATCGGGCGCACCACGCGGGATGACTGGTGGGTCTTCGGCTTCGGCCCCCGCACCGTCGGCAACATCCCGACCACCGATCCCACGGCCGAGTAGCCATGAAACGCTGGATCATCCGAATCTCCATCGCGCTGGTGATCCTGCTGATCGCCTCGCTCGTCACCGCGCACTTCGTCCTGAAAAGCGACCTGCCCCGCCGGGTCCTCCTCGACATCCTCCGCGAGAAGACTGGTCTTCGCGTGGACGCCTCGGCGATCGAGGTGTCCTGGTCCGGACGCACCGTCCTGCGTGACCTCCAGATCGGCCTGCCACTCGAAGAAGATCCCTTCGTCACCGTTCCCCGCGTCCGCGTCCGCCACCACTCGCTCATCGTCCTGGCGCTCACCCGCTCGCTCGGGCTCAGCGAAGTGCGCCTCGTCGATCCCCTCGTCACCCTCCAAACCAACGACGCCGAGCAGTGGAACCTCCTCGAAGCCGCCCAGATTATCACCCAGTCCACCGATCCCAAACGGGCCGACAGCACCGCCCCAACGCCCGACCTGCCCCGCCTCCGCATCGAACGCGCCTCCATCGCCGTCAATCTCCCCGACGGACGCGAACTCGACTACTCCCCATTCAACATCACCGGCGATCCCGATGGCGCTCTGGCCTGGAGCTTCGCGCTCACACTCCAGGACACCATCGCCCTCACCGGCACCCTGGCCCCCGACAGCGGATGGGACCATCGCCTGGCGTTCCAACTCGATCAGGTCCGCCCGCTCATCAAGCCGTTTGTCCAGGGCCTGCCCGAACCCCTCGACGCCGCGGGCACCTGGCGCGGCAACATCCGCTCCGGCTCGCTCGAAGGCGCACTCAGCATTGAAACACTCCGGGCCGGCGCGTACACCGCCTCCGGATCCATCAGCGCCGACCTTAAAGGCACCACCCTGTCAGCGTCCCCGACCAACCTCGTCCTCGAGCACCAGTCCGAACGCCTCCGCATCACCGGCGGCAGCATCGACGCCAACCTCTCGACCATCGCCGCACAAAGCATCGTCGGCCACGCCGACGGCTACGCCGATTTCGAAATCAGCGGCGAATGGTCTCTCCCCGATTCCATCGGCACCGCTTTGCTCAACTGGCGTGGCACCGCAACCCGCCTCGCCGAAGAGCCGATCCAGCACGAAGGCGTCCTCATCGCCGACCTCAGCATCTCGCCGCTCGGCCTGCTTAACGCTGCTGCCACCGTCGCCACTACCGGTCAGGCCTCGCAAGGCACCTGGGACCTCGCGTTCGATCTCGCCGCAGAGGGCGATCCCAGCGCACAGCTCCACGCGTCAACCGCGTTCACCCGAGCCCAGATCACCTCCCCGCAAGCGAGCGCGAACCTCGCCGGGCTCAACGCCAGCGCCACCATCGAGGGCTCGGTCATCACCGCGGCGCGCCTCACCATCCCCGACGCCGACCCGCAGCGCGAACCCCTCTCCCTGATCGCCCGCGCCGACACCAGAACGCTCGACTGGCACGCCACCATCGAAGCCGAGAACTACAACCCGCCCCTCACCGTCGACGCGGCCCCCAACCTGCCGCCGCTCACCATCGACGCTCGTGCACGAGGCAACCGCGATCAGGCCATCCTCGAATCCCTCGCCGCGTCCGCCCGAGATATCACCATCACCGCCGACGGCCAGCTCACCCTCGCCGACCTCGCCGCCCGCTTCTCGCTCAGCGCCGAGCGCAACGATCTCGCCCTCGGTGAGTCTCTGGCTCTGCCCGCTGCTTCGATCAATGCCCTGGTCGATGGCACCCTCCGCCCGCTCGATCTCAATCTCACCGGCAACGCCACCGTCGCCGAGTCAACCTACAAAGACCAGCCCCTCAACCCGATCGACACCTCGTTCACCGGCTCCGCAACCAGCCAGTCGCTCGCGCTCACCATCGATCCTTTCACCATCCTCGGTGGCACCGTCCGGGCGCGTGCCCAATACACCACGGGCGATGCACAGGCCAGCATCTTCTTCACCGCCAGCGACATCGCCCTCGAGCGCGTCGCCTCAGTCTTCGCCATTCCAGCTCAGCTCACCGGCACCGTTGCGGCCGATCTCAGCGCCAGTATCCCCCTCGAGGATCCCGCCCTCACGATCGCCTCCGGCACCTGGACCGCCACGAGCGTCAACACCGCCGACCTCGCCCTGATCGACGGCGCCGGCACGCTCATCGCCGGGGGCGGCGAACTCCGCCTCCCCGAAATCACCCTGCGACACGCCGAAGGAACCCTGCAAGGCCAGGCCTTCATGGACCTCGACCGCCCCGACCGCTTCCAGGCCGCGTTCAACCTCGCCGACTGGCCACTCGATCTCAATGAGTACGGCGTCGAAGTCACCACCAACGGTGATGCCGACCTTGAATTCCGCTTCGCCCCCCACGGCGCCATCGGGACCGCGAATCTCACCATGGACCTGCGCTACCAGGACAAGCCGGCCGCAACCATGCAGATCCAGTCCGCCATCGACGGACGCGACCTCCGCCTCGAGTCCCTCACCGCCAGCTCACTCGGCGGCACCATGCAAGGCAGCGGCCTCGTTCCCCTCAGCTCCGAGTTCTGGCAGCGCGCGAAC
>CAZIXS010000074.1:7548-14222 GCA_964543335.1 uncultured Phycisphaeraceae bacterium
ATGGATTGGGACCACTTCGACTTTGCCGAAGCCACCGCGCTCTGGCCCGGCCTCGATCAGTTCGCCGGCACCTCCACCGGCACCCTCAGCATCCAGCCCACACAGGACCCGCGCAGCGGGCTCCCGCTCGAACTCCGCGTCGATGCAAACTTCACCGAAGCGCGCTTCGCGAACTTCACCCTCGGCAGCGTCGACCCCGAGACCCCCGACCTCTCCAGCCGCATCCACTTCGGGCGCGGCAGGGCCCAGATCGAGCAGGCCACGCTCGCCGCCGCAGGCGGCACGCTCGATCTGTACGCCCGCGCCTCCGACCACGACGGCGAGATCGCCGCCTTCGGCCACCTCCTCATGAACAACCTCGATCTCCAGCAGATCGCAAGCGCCGCCAACCTCACGACGCGCCCCATGCCAGGACGCGTCAGCGGCGAGTGGTCCATCGGCGGATCTCTCACAGCCCCGCACCGCCTGTTCGGCCAGGCCACGCTCACACTCACCGACTCCGACCTGCTCGCTCTGCCCGGCATCAGCCAGGTGTACAGCGCGCTCAGGCTCGACATCGGCAGAACCGAACCTCAGGGCGAAGGCAAAGCCACCGTCCGCCTCGAAGGCCACACCCTCGAAATCTCCCGCCTCGACTACTTCAACCGAGGCACCAACATCCTCGCCAGCCTCAGCATCGAAGACATCTTCAGCCTCCGCCAGAGCCCGATCGAAGGCATCGCCGTCGGCTCCGCACGCCCGATCGCCGTCGATTCCCAATCCTTCTTCTCCTCGATCGACCGCATGATCCGCGCCGCGCAGTCCGGCGCCGCCGCCGTCGAAATCGAAGGCACGCTCAGCAACCCTCAAACCACGCTCGTCCCACTCAAAGACCTCACAGACTCCATCGGGCGGCTGTTCAGCGGATCGGCGCAGTAGCGAGTTTGCTGCATTACGACACGCAGCCCTTTGAACCGGCTCGGAGCCAGATCTGAGGACGACCATCCCGCCCCCGTGGCTATCATGTCCTCATGCATCACCTCACCCCAGCCCTCGCCGCCGTCTGCATCCTCGCCCTCGCCATCCTGCAAGGCTGCGCCTGCTCCTCCTGCGCCGATCCCGCTTTCTCCAGCCCCGAGCCGGACCCCGCCGCCGCGTCTCAGGCGCCGCCCCCCGCGATCCAGGCCTGGATGGACCGCCTCACCATCGACCACGAGTACGACCCCGCAACCGGCTTCATTGTCGCGCGCGAGGTCATCGCCCTTCCCCCGGTGCTCGCAAACGCCCCGCGCCTGCCCGAAGCCGTGGCGCAATCAACGCAGGCCAACCGCCCGCTGATCGTCTTCGCCACCGCCGACCGCTGCGCGCCCTGCCAGCAGTACAAGAAAGATGCGCTGACCGACCAGTTTGTCATCGCCCGCCTCAGCGCGAGCCCCGCCCTCGCGACCCACATCGAAGTCGATCGTGAGCCGGACGCCGCCGAAGAATTCCTCGGCAGCCGCGCCATCCCCATGACCTACCTCCTGCGCGACGGCGCGGTCGTCGCCACGCTGCGAGGCCAGCGCTCCGCCGCCGACCTCCTGGACTGGCTCGATGAACACAACCTCTGAATCCACCCTCTCGATGCGTCCGGCCAACCCCGACGACGCGGAGTTCATCCTCGCCAACCTCGCCATCCTCGCCGAGGCCGAGGGCCGCCCCGGTGCCGTCACCTCCACCTCCCACGACATCAACGCTGCGCTCTTCGGCGAACGCGCCACCGCCGAGTGCCGCATCTTCCTGAACGACGACCAAGCCGGCGGCCACATCCCCGTCGGCCACGCCCCCGTCGGCCATGCATGGTTCTTCGAGCGCATCCCCACCTTCTCCGGCAAACGCGTCCTCTGCCTCGAAGACATCGTCATCCGCCCCGAACATCAGGGCCGCGGCATCGGCGCACGGGCCATGGCCCTCCTCGCCGCCCTCGCCAAACAACGCGGCTGCCACGCCATGCTCTGGGAAGTCAAAACCGGCAACGACGCCGCCGAACGCTTCTACCAACGCCTCGGCGCCACCCACGATCCGTCGATCCTGTCCTACGAGATCAGAGGCGAAGCCTTCGACCAACTCGCCCAAAGCGAGTGACTCATGCCCGGGTGGCGCCCCGGGTCGGGTGGCGTGGTCTGAGCGAAGCGAAGGCCACGAGAAAGCTTCCAAAAAGTTCGTCTGCGCTTTCAACCCTCACCGCCGCAAAACCCCCAGCCGCGCCTCAAGCTCGATCTCAAACCCAAGCCGCTCCTCGATCTCGCGCTTGATCTCATCCAACCGATCCGTGTCGATCGGATCATCATCGATCAGCCGAACCGACACACGCACCTTCGGGCCGTGGCTGATATCGATCTCTCGGACCATGACGCCGCTCGGCGACTCCCAGCCATCGAGCGCCCGCAGCACCCGGTGCTCCGTGATCATCTTGGCAAAGCTGGGCACCAGCAGCGAAGTCACGATCAGCGCGAACACCACCAGCGTCAGCACACCCCGGCGCGAATAGGTGTACGGGCTGTACCCCATGATCAGGAACACGCCCGCCGCCGCCAGGGTCATCCCCGCCAGGTTCGTCAGAAACAGCAGCCCGGCTCCGAGGAACACCGACGGTTCGCCCCACCCCACACCGATCCCCGCCACCGCCAGTGGTGGCACCAACGCCACCGCGATCGCCACCCCGGCCAGGCTCTTGGCGATCTCCGCCCGCGCGTGCGCGTACGCCCCGGCCGCCCCCGACACCATCGCCACACCCATATCCAGAATCGTCGGGTTCAATCGCGACGCGATCTCGCTGTTGATCGTCCGCAGCGGTGTCAGCACCGTCAGCACGATCGTGCACGCCAGCGCCAGCCCGATCCCGATCGCCAGGGATTTCAGACTGTTGTGCAGCAGGTCCTTCTCGCTCGTCCGCAGCACACCCATCGCCAGCGCCACGATCGGAGCCATCAGCGGCGCCAGGATCATCGCACCGATGATCACCGGCCCGGAATCCGCAAACAGCCCCAGCGCCGCCACCACCGTCGAGAGCACCATCAGCACCACGAACGACTCCGTGGCCTTCGAATTGTCCCGAAGGATCAGGAACAGTTCGCGAAAATCTTCGGTCGTCGCCCGGTTGATCCAGGGCAGATGCCGCTTCGACAGCGTGTCGATGATGTCGCCGGTCGGCACCCCCTTCGTGCGGAATACCTCCTTCGGATCACTCGCCGTCGTATCGAGCGACAGATTCCGACCCGGGATCAGCAGCAGCCCGCCCTTGTCCACGCTCAGCGAGAACTCGTCCGATTCCAGCCGCTCCCCGTCAATACTCGCGAACACCGGACGAAGCAGCTTGATCGTCAGCGATTCCGTCTTGATGTGCCCCACGAACGACGGCAGCGTCTTCGCCGTCGTGTGCCGCGACGACAGCGCCGAACGCAGCGTGAACCACAGCATCATCAGGATGCTCCGCGGCGCATAGATCAGGCAGTGCAGCATCCCGTCCGCCAGCGCAGAATCCTCGATCAGCCGACGGCTCAGAACCGCGCTGCGCCCATGCTCCACCACCACGATGCCCAGCGCCGCCGTCTCCAGCTTCTGACCCTTCGCCGTCTCCAGTTTGCACCGAAGAGGCGGCGTGTGCAGCAGGAAATGCAGCATCTGCCGCAGCCGCTTCACCCGCGCCCCGATCCCTTCCCCCGAAGTCAGCGGCGGGGCACTCGCCATCGGATCGCCGATCACCAGCGAGTTCAACACCGTCACCCCGTTGCACCGCAGGATGTCCACCTGCTCCTCGCCCTCGGTCTTCAGCACATCCTCCACGGCGTCCGCGAGCTTCGAGGCGATCCCAAACCCCGCCCGCGCGTTCTTCATCTCCGGATGAGGAAGCAGCCCGAGCCGCCAGCACCGAAGCGCCGCCTCAGGCAGGAGCAGCCGCAGATTCGCATCGCTCAGATAACAAACCACCGTCGAGCCATCCTCGACCCGCGGCAGCTCCTCAAGGTCAAACACCACCGCCTCGGGCGAGCGATCCCCGAACAGCTCGAGAATCTCCTTTTCAACCGTCTCCCGATCATCAGCAGCATGCAGCAGAATCGTGGGCACAGCGGCCTCCTTCGCGAGCAGTATCCCCGATCACCGACCGCTCTGCTTTCTGGGTGGCGTGGTCTTCGCAAAGCGGAGCCCACGTGCTGGGTGCCATGGTCGGAGCCCGACAAAGTCGGGCGCAGGCCATGACAAGCGCCTACCCGCATCCAATCTCGATGCCCACGCTCTCCAGCCCCTCCCGCACCGCGCGCGCCATGGCCAACGCCCCCGGCGTATCCCCATGCACACAAATCGTCTGCGCCTCGATGGCAACCACCGACCCATCATGCGCCACCACTCGCCCATCCCGCACGATCGAAACCGCCTGCTCTGCCGCCCGCGCCACATCCACAATCACCGCACCATCCTCCGACCGCGCCCGCAGCCGCCCATCCGCCTCATACACCCGGTCCGCAAACCCCTCCGCCACACAGTCGTAGCCCAGCGCTCGCCAATGCTCCAGCGCCGCCGTCCCCGCACCGCCCACAAGAACCCGCTCCCCACCCGCCGCCCGGGCTACCGCCGCCGCGATCCCCACATCGCGTGCGCAATCGTGATACAGCGCCCCGTGTGCCTTTACATGCCCGACCACCGCGCCGCACTCCTCTGCGATCCCCACCAACCGCTCAATCTGCCCGCGCACCTCGCGCTCCAGCGCACCCACATCCATCGCGATGCGCACCCGCCCGAACCGTTCCCGATCCGGGTACGAAGGGTGCGCCCCGATCGCGCACCCCGCCTCCAGCGCGAGCAACACCGTCCGCCGCATCGACTCAGCATCCCCCGCGTGACCGCCGCACGCGATGTTCACGCGGCTCAACAGCCGAACCAGTTCGGCCTCGCGCGCGATCCCCGCCTCATCCATCGCCTCGCCGATATCACAGTTCAAGTCAATCCGCTTCATTGCTTCCCCCTCCGCACATGTCCCGACTCACGCGCTACCGGAACTTGTGCAATCAACTCCTCCCGCTCGCGCAGCAGTTCCACCGCCCGCTCGCGCTCGATCCACTCCAGCCGCACCCGGTCCCGTGGCCGCACCTGCCCCAGCGCGGGCAGATCCGCCCCGATCACGCACCCGATCACCGGATAGCCCCCCGTCGCCGGTCGATCCACCAGCAGCACGATCGGCTGCCCATCCCGCGGCAACTGCACCGCCCCCGTCACCACGCCCTCCGAACGCATCGACCGCTGCGGCACCTCAATCGCCACCCCTCCCAGCCGCACCCCCGTCCGGTCCGACCGATCACTCACCACAAACTCACGCTCCGCAATCGCCCGGCGTGCGTCTTCACTGAACCAGTCCCACTGCGCACCACGCACGATCCGCAGCGTCCGCCGCGACAGATGCTCGCGCACCCGCTCCAGCACCGCCGCGCTCGGCCGCCCCGTCACCAGCCCCGTCCGATGCTCACCCAACGGCAGCTCATCACCCGCCTTCAGCGCACCGCCACCAACCCCGCTCGCCAGATGCGCCGACCGACTCCCAAGCACCCGCTCCGTCGCAACCCCGCCATCCACACACAACAACACGCGGCAGCCACTCTGGATCGCCCCAACCGAAACCACCGCGCCCGGCGCAACCGGTGTCGGGGTCCACCCCTCGATCCGCCTCGTCTCACCGCCACGCTCCACCCGCGCCTCCGGCGCATCCGCACCCACCAGGCACACCAGCGCATCCCGATTGAACTTCACCCGCCCACCCATCAGCGTCATCTCAATCGCCGCAGCATCCTCCGCATTCCCAACCAGCCGATTCCCGATCCGCATCGACAGCGCATCCGCCGCCCCCGCCGGCCCCACACCCATCGCGCTGTGACCCCGCCGCCCGAGATCCTGCACGCTCGACACCAAACCCGGATGCTCGATGCGCAGACTGTTCTTGGGAGTGCTGCTCATCGCTGCACCTCGCGCTCGATCGCCTCGAACCGCGCCGCATCGATCGCGACAAACCGCACCACATCACCCACCGCCAAGAGCGCCGCCGGCTCACGCCGCACATCAAACATCACCCGCGGCGTCCTCCCGATCAGGTTCCACCCGCCCGGCGTCGCCTGCGGATACACCCCCGTGTGCTCACCCGCGATCCCCACACTCCCCGGCGCAACCCGCGTCCGGGGCGAATCCAGCCGCGCCGCCTGAAGCTCCGGCGCCAGCCCGCTCAGATACCCGAACCCCGGCGAGAACCCGATCACCTCCACCCGGTACGCCGCCGCCGTGTGCATCTCAATCACCCGCTCCACACTCAAACCGGCCCGCCCCGCCAGCGCCCCCAGATCCGGCGCAAACCGCTCCTCGTAACACACCTCAATCACATGCTCCCGCCCCACCTCGACGCGATCCCCAGCTCCAGCCGCGGCGACCCGTACCGCCTCCTCCAGCTTCCCCACATCCACCCGAAGCGGATCCACCTCGATAAGCACCCCGCCAAACCCCGGAGTCACATCCACCACCCCCGCCAGATCCAACCCCCGCAGCGCACGAAACAACCCCGCCGGAACCTCAGAACCGACCCGAACCCATAGATCACATGTCCAAACAAAAGCGGGGGCCATGCCCCAAGTGTAAAGCCCCGCAGCGATCTCCTATCAGATGGGGGCAGCCTTCCC
>CAZIXS010000075.1:0-4661 GCA_964543335.1 uncultured Phycisphaeraceae bacterium
CTACCCCGACCGACTCAGACGCCTGCTCATCAACACCGACCTCGGAAGCTGGAGCAACTTCCACGGTGATCAGACCACTCGCTGAGCAACACCGACGAGACCTCAGCACCCAGCCAGCATCTCCATCGCCATCCGCTTTGCCAAACGCGCATACGAACCCGGGTCAGAGCCACCGCCCTCCACCTGCCCCACCACCCGCGCCGCCACGATCGAACCCTCCAGCAGGATGTTCAACCGCTCGGCCATATCCGCCGGATCCGCCACCCCCGCCGCGACGCACAACTCCCGCAGATACCGCACGATCTCCTGCTTGTGGTCCGACGCCAACCGCCGCGGCGCCGAGTCCGCGACGGAAAACTCCGCCGCCGCGTTGATGAACATGCACCCGCAGAACTCCGAGCCCGCAAACCACTCCTCGTGAAAATCGAACACCGCCAGGATCCGCTCCCGCGCATCCTTCGACGCCGACTCCACGAACTTCATCAACCGGTTCCGAAAGATCTCATCACGCCGACGCATCGCCGCCACAATCAGGTCGTCCTTCGACTTGAAGTGGTTGTACAGCGTCATCCGGCTGATCCCACCCTCCTTCTGGATGTCGTCCAGACTCGAGGCGTGGAACCCATGGCGATAGAAAACCCGCATCGCGGCATCAATCAGTTCATTTCGTCGACTCGGGGGCATAAGGCACCTTCAGGAAAGAGGATGTAGATCATTCAGTCTACATTGCATCCGTAAAAAAGGCGAGGATCCCAGCGATCTCGGCTGGATCACGCCTCAAATCCGCCCACAGTAAGCCAGAAAATCAACATTTTTCAGAAAAGGCACACCGTGGACTTGATACATACTGACTGGTCAGTATACTTCACCCGTTCGACCCCCCGAATCACTTGGCGAAGGCAACGAACACCCCAGCCCGCGACCCCCACCTCGGCGAGCGTCTCGTCCGAGCACGATGTCGCTACGCCCACTCCCGAAAGGAGAGCACCATGCCCCGCTTCACCGTCCACACCGCCGATTCCGCCCCCGAGGCCAAGCCCCTCATCGAGAGCGCACAGAAGGCATTCGGCTTTGTGCCCAACCTCCTCGCCATCATGGCCGAGGCCCCCGCCCTCCTCGAGGGATACATGACCCTCGCGGCCATCTTCGACAAGACCGACCTCACCCCCACCGAGCGCCAGATCGTCCTGATGGTCAACAACCGACTCAACGGCTGCACCTACTGCATGGCAGCCCACACCGCGATCTCCAACGCACAGCGCGTCCCACAGGATGTCATCGAGGCCCTTCGCACAGGTTCAGAACTCGCTGACCCGAAGCTGGAAGCCCTTCGTACCTTCGCCGTCCGCATCAACGAGACACGCGGCTGGCCCGAACGCGCCGACATCGATGCATTCCTGGCAGCCGGCTACACCCAGCGCACGATTCTCGAAGTCGTCCTCGGCACTTCCCTCAAGGTGATGTCCAACTACACCAACCACATCGCCAGCACCCCGCTCGACAGCGCGTTCGCTCCGTACGGATGGACCGAGTCCGACCTGGCCTGCCCCGCCCGCTAACCGCACCACCGGCGCCGCTCGCACACTCCAGCGCCGACGCAAGGAAACCAGCAATGAAACCCCAAACCTTACCGGCCAGCCCGCCGGACGCGCGATCGCCGCGCCCACCACTCCCGCCGTTCACCACCGAATCCGCGCTCGCCAAAGTCCGCGCTGCGGAGGACGCATGGAACAGCCGCGACCCCGATCGCGTCGCCCTCGCCTACTCCCACGACAGCGAGTGGCGCAACCGCGACACCTTCATCCGAGGCCGCGACCGGATCCGCGACTTCCTCCGCAGCAAATGGGACCGCGAACTCGACTACCGACTCGCCAAAGCCCTCTGGGGATTTCGCGAAAACCGCATCGCCGTCCGCTTCCAATACGAGTGGCACGACCCGGCCGGCAACTGGTTCCGCAGCTACGGCAACGAACTCTGGGAGTTCGACGACCAGGGCTTGATGCGCCGGCGCGAGGCCAGCATCAACGATGTGCCCATCACCGCGGACCAGCGGCGCTTCCATTGGCCCGCCCCCGGGCCACGCCCCAGCGATCACGAAGGCATCCCAAACCTGCGCTGACCAGCGCACTCGAATACACCAGTCTCACTCACACCAAGGAAAGAGGACATCCCCATGCAACGGTTTTCACTCATCGCGCTGACCGCACTCATCACCACTCCGCTCGCCGCACTCGCCGTGCACGCCGAACACGACGGCCACGACCACGCCCCGACCGTCCACTACATCGACGGCCCACGCCCCGACGCACCCATACCCCGACCCGGCGTTGAACTCACCCGGGGCGACTACGCGCTGCTCGTCATCGACCCGCAGAACGACTTCCTCAGCCCAGACGGCGTCGCCTGGGGAGTCGTCGGCGAAAGCGTCACCGAGAATCAAACCGTGGACAACATCGAACGCCTGTTCAAAGCCAGCAAGGATGCCGGCGCCCAGGTCTTCGTCAGCCCACACTACTACTACCCCCACGACCACAACTGGCACTTCGAGGGCGCACTCGAACGCCTCATGCACGACATCGGCATGTTCGACCGCTAGAAGCCCTACATCAACGACGGCAAGACCATCATCGTCAGCCCGCACAAGGTCTACGGCCCCGAGTCCAACGACCTCACCCTTCAGCTCCGCAAAGCCGGCATCAGCAAAGTCCTCGTCGCCGGCATGTCCGCCAACCTGTGCGTGGAATCGCACATGCGCGACCTCATCGAAGAGGGCTTCGAAGTCGCCATCGTCGCCGACGCCACCGCCGCCGCCAAGCTCCCCGGGTACGACGGCTTCGAGGCCGCCTTCGTCAACTACCGCATGATCGCCAGCGATGTGTGGAGCACCGACGAAGCCGTCGAGAAGATCGCCGAAGCCAGAGGCAACCTCGTCAATGTCTCCGGAGCAAGCAACATCGGCCTCGACGGCTTCGACCCCGTCAGCTTCTTTACCGGCGACCAACCCCGCAACGGTTCCCCCATGATCCGCGCCGAGCACGCCGGAGCCACCTACCTCTTCGCCACCGAGCAAAGCCGCGACACCTTCCTCGCCAGCCCCGAACGCTTCGTCCCGCAGTACGGCGGCTACTGCGCCTTCGGCGTCTCCCTCAACATCCTCCTCCCCGTCGACATCACCACCGCCCAGGTGCGAAACGGCAAGCTCTACCTCAACGTGAACTCCGAGATCCTCCAGAAGTTCAACGCCGACTTCGAGCCCAGCGTCGAACGCGCCAATGCCAACTGGCCCGGCTTGTTCGACGAACACGCCGAGTAACCCCACCCCGCTCTCTCTCCCTTTCCGGCCGGCGGCGTGGACACACCCCGCCGGCCGATTCACAAACAGACCGACCCACGCCGAGCGCGTCCCTCAGAACAAAGGAGATCCATCATGACCGTCCTGCTGCGTGTTGACGCGAGCGCCCGTCTCGATCGTTCGATCACCCGTCAGATGGCCGACCGGTTCATCGACGGGTGGCTCGCAAGCGAACCGAGCGCCCAAATCATCTCCAGAGACGTCGGCCGCCATCCGCCCTCCATCGTGACCGAAGCGTCGATCCGTGCGGGATTCACACCACCCGAGCAGCGCACCCCGGACATGAACGCGGCGCTCGCCGAAAGCATGGCCCTCATCGGCGAACTGCGCCGCGCCGATGTCCTCATCCTCGCCGCACCGCTCTACAACTACGGCCTCCCCGCTTCCCTGAAAGCCTGGATCGATCAGATCGTTCGCCCCGGAGAGACCTTCTCGTTCGACCTCGAGCGGGGTGACTTCCCGATCCGCAGCACACTCCGCGATAAATCTCTCGTCGTGCTCTCATCCAGAGGCGAGTTCGGCTTCGAGCCAGGCGGCATCCGCGACGGCTGGAACCACCTCAACCCGAACCTGCGAACAGTGGCCACACGTTTGCTCGGCATCGCGCCAAAGGACATCCACGAGATCGCTTCGGAGTACCAGGAATTCGACGACGAGCGCCACCAGCGCTCCCGCGAGCAGGCCCTCCAAAACGCCAGCGAGCTCGGCTCACGCCTCGCGGTCGCCCGACGAACCGCATGCCCCAACGACCAGGTCCGGGCCTGACCGCCCCACCCATCCGCGATTCGATCTGACTTCCCGACGCTCTCTCTCAGACCCACCGGCGGGGACCCGTCCCCGCCGGTGGGTCTCATTGTGCGCAGCGCACGAAAAAGCGGGCCGCGAAAGGCCCGCTCGAGAGAAAACCGACCTTCATGGCGATATTCAGCGCCTGCGCCGAACAAACGCCAGACCGCCTAGCCCCAACAGCGCCGTTGCGCCCGGAGCCGGGATCAGCGTCATCCGGTACGCACGGATCTGCCCGTCGATCAACGCCGTGCCGACGATCGTTCCGTCCTCGGCGATACCCAGAGCCGACGAACTGGTGTTCATCGAGATGTCCCAGCCGCTGTCCGCCGGGATCAGGTCCTGCAGGCGATAGGTCTGCTCACCGTCGTACAGGAACGGCACGGCGAACTGCCCGCTGCCGATGCCCACCACCCAGCCGTCGGAGTTCACGCCACGCGCGATCGCGCTCGAAGTTCCCGCGGGCAGCGGGATCTCCTGGCTCGCGCCGCGATCCGCGCTCCAGATGAACGGCGTCGAGCCC
>CAZIXS010000075.1:4671-14191 GCA_964543335.1 uncultured Phycisphaeraceae bacterium
ATTGAACGAGCTCGAACCGACCACATGCCCGGCCTCGCTGATATCGAAGGCGATGGTGCCGTTGTCACCCGGGAGCGCCGGCACCTCCACCATCGTGCCGGTGTTGAGGTCGTACATGATGCCCACATTGCGCGACTGCACATTCGGGTCCGTCCCGCTTCCCACCGCAAAACCCGCATTGTTCACGCGGAACGCCGTGGTCATGCGCGCGCCGCCCGGCGTCGTCGCCGTGATCGGGGTCACCGATCCGTTGTTCCAGTAGGTCGCGGTTTCGGAGATGCCCCCACCGGTCGAACCGACGACGAAACCGCCATCGTTCACATCGTTCGCGCGCCCGACGCCCGTGCCGTTCGTGGAGAGCTCGGTCAGCGAACCGTTCGTCCACTGCAGCGGCAGCGCGCCCGACCCGAAAGATGTGTTCGCGCCCACGCCCACGACCACGCCGCTGTCGTTCGCGCCGTTCGCCACACCGAAGGACCTCCCGGCGAGGTTCGGCAGCGCCGTCAGCGGCTGACCGGGGTTCGCGAAGAACGGGATGTTGCTGCTCCCGAACCCGCGCCCGAACGCCACACCACCCGGCGAGATGCCAAAGCCCTGCGACGCGAAGTCGCCGCTCTGCACCAAACCCAGGTCCTCAATCACATACGACGGCGCGCCCAGCGATGCCGGCGCCAACAGGCCCGCCGCGGCGAGCAGTGCGAACTTCTTCATGGTCCAATCCCTCTTCTGGAAGATGTAGTATCCAAGTGCGTATCTTCAAGCGCGACCAACCGAGATCAGTCGCAGCATCACCCTACACCAGATTTTCCCAAGATGTAAATAATTACGACCAAAGCCGTCACTTTCAGATCGACCCGCCGAATTTTGGCGATACCCTACCCCGGCAAACCGTGGGGAATACCGTGCCAGACACCACCAAGACATCCAGCCAGACGCCCACGCCGCAGGACTCGAAATCCGACCCGACCGACATCCTCGCCTGCGCTGAGGAACTCCAGCATTCCTTTCACGAACTTCTCGAGGCGCTTTCGAACCTCGAACAGGGACCCTCGGCCATCGGCCGACGCATCGGCGTCAACCGCGTCATCGTCAGCCGCCTGCTCAACGCCGTGAAGCGCCCCGATGCCCTCGAAGCACTCCAGCAGGTCCCCGGCCCGGACTCGCTCCGCGCCGTCGTCGATGGTGCCCGCGCCATCAACGACATCCCCAAAGACGCCATCGGTCGCGCCAGCGACAGCGTCGATCGCTTCCAATCGCTCATCCGCGACCGCTTCGGCACACGCGGCGCACTCGACGCCGCCATCTCCGATGACAGCGCTGCGCTCCGCCAACGCTTCGAGGAAAGCGCCCGCTACGAGATCTACAACGGCATGCGCCAGGTCCTCGGCGTGCAGGGCGAGACATGGATCACCGCCATGATCTTCTCGCCCCCCGCGCCCCACACCCCCGACGACGATGCCATCGCCGTCACCACGCTCCACGGCGTCATCGGCATGCGACGGCTCCGCGCCGAGGCCCCCGTCGTCTTCACCTTCGGCCCGCCCTACCGCTCCGGCGATCAGGCACCAGACCCACTCGCCAGCCCCATCGCCCTGCAGGACCTCTACACCAACGCCCCCGCCCCGCTCGAAACCGAGGTCTCGGGCGGTCAGCTCGTCCACCGCCTCAAGCCCGGACCGCTCGGCAAGGACTCCGTCGCCGACATGCTCGCCGTCAGCCACAGCCCCAAAGGGTCACGCCGCTACGCCACACCCGACCGCAAGCTCGGCGGGGCCGCGGTCTTCCACGATGTCCCGGTCCGAACGCTCCACATCGATACCCTCGTCCACGAGTCGCTCTTCCCCGGCCAGGAGCCGCGCCTCATCGTCTACAACCCCGGCCCCCGCGGCCCGGCCAACCCCAACGACCCGGCCCGCGACATCGACCGCATCGACACCGAAACCTCCATCGAGTCCCTCCCGCTCGACTTCGACCGCATCCAGGCCCCCGACATCCCCAACTACCCGCAGATGCTCGAACGCGTCTTCGAGGCGATCAACCAGCCCCCGAGCGCCTACCGCGTCTACCGCCTGCGCATCGCCTACCCCCTCCACGGCTTCCAGTATGTAATCGCCTTCAACGCCCCACCGAAGCCATAGCCGCCCAACGAGCCGCTCACGGAAGGAAACGGCCCTCCCGACGGTGGGACAGGCATCTTGCCTGTCCATAAGAAAAGGGCAGGCTGAAAGCCTGCCCCACCTTTCAAACTCGCACCCACGGTGCGAAGTATTACCGCCCCACAAACTCCAACTCCAAAAACCGCGCAATGTAGTCCACCAGACTCATCGCCTCCGGGATCTTCGGGTTGGATGTCGCGCCCATCGGCTCGAAACGCATCCCCTTGAACCGCACCACCGCGTCCTCGACCGTCAGCCCGTACTGCAGCGCCAGGCTCATCGCGCGGCAGTACGCCTGGCACATGCCGCTGATCGTCGAGCCCTCCTTGCTCATCTTCAGGAACAGCTCGCCCGGCTTGCCGTCCTCGTGCAGGCCGACCGTCAGGTAGCCCTCGTGCTTGCCGATCGAGAACTTGTGCGTGATCGAGCGGCGGGTCTGGGGCAGCGAGCGGCGGGAAGTCTCAGCAGCGGCGGTCGTCATCGGGGCGGGTCTCCGTGGGCCGAAAGGAGGCCTGGTGAGGGGTCAAAATGGCGAACACACGAGTGTAGCAGGTCCGAATAAGACATCGGCCCCCCGCCTCGCCAGTGCCCAGAAATCACCCTTCGCAGGCCCCGCCGATGCCAATCACCCCGCGCTGACCCACATCCACAGGACCTGCGAACCCGCCAGCCCCAGCACCATCCCGGCGCCCAGCCAGCGACGGCTCGTGCCCTTGCGCTCGGATTCGCCGGCCAGCACCACCAGCAACACCCCGATCACCAGCAGCATCGTGTCCGGCAGCGTCGCGCCGAACCCGGGCAGGTAGGGCCGGCTCGACAGTTCCAGCGCCATCGCCTGTGCGCGGTCCCCCGATCCCCACTCCGGCTGGGCCATCGCGCCGAGGATGATCCGCGTGAGGTTGGCCCCGCCGATACCCACCCCCGCCGCGATGAACAGCCCGGTCGCGAGGCGGGCCAGATCCCGCACCCCAACCGCCCAGACGAGCAGGTTCACGCTCACCAGCCCGAGCGCCAGCCGCGCCGCGGTCTCGCGGCCATCCAGCCCCGCCCCATCGAGCCCCGTCAGAATCGCCCAGCCGATCAACGCCGCCGCAGCGATCCCCGATAGAGGCATCAGCAACACCGACCAGTCGGGCCGAACCGGCGAATCATCCTCAGGCTTCTGCTGGGCCTGCCCCCCGAGGATCCACAGCACGCCCAGAGCCAGCACCAGCAGCAGCTGCGCGTTCAGCGCATCCACGCGGTCCACCAAACCGAGCCCGCCGAGCACGACCACGAGCCCGGCCAATGGCCAGATGCGGACCGGCGTGAACGATGTGCTGATGAGGCAACGAAAGCTCGCACAGAGCATCACCAGCACCAGCGGCGCGACGATGAGTTCCGCCGCCGATGCCCCGTGCGCGACTGCATCGGTTTGGCTGCCCGGAGCGGAATGCCCGAAGCGGGCCGCCGCGGCACAGCAGGCCGCAATCCCGAGCGTGCACACCGGCACCACCATCGAGCGCGGCTCGTGTCGCGCCCGGAGCGTGAAGACGCCGTGAGCAAGGATGGCCAGGATGGCAAGAATCAGGGGAAGCACGAACCCGCGAGTGTACCCCCGCCGCCCGTGCTCGGTCTCATTCCCGCCCGGCAAAGCCCAGAGAGTCTTCCAGCCAGTCGTCGGACTTGAGCACGCCGCGGCGCTGGGAATAGGCGATCGCCTCAGCCCGGCGCTGCGCACTGCGCTGCACCAGCGGGATCAGGCGCTCGCGTAGACCACCGGATTTGAACTGAGCCAGAAGCCCTCGAAGTCGGGGAAAGAACCGCTCGGCGATCTCGTCCTCCAGACTCGACAGAATCACCACCTCACCCGGATCGCCCTGGCGCGCGCAGCGTCCGAAGAGCTGCCGGTCGATCCGGGCCGACAGCGCCCGGCCCGCGGCGATCACGCACAGCCCCCCCGCCTCGCGCGACTCGTCAGCCAAGCGGATGTCCGTGCCTCGCCCGGCCATGTTCGTCGCGACCGTCACCCGCCCCGGCTCCCCCGCCGCGCCGATGACATCGGCCTCCTGTTCGTGACGAACGGCGTTCAGCACCGCGTGCTCGACGCCCCGCGCGGTCAAGAGCGCACTCAGTCGCTCGCTCTCGGCGACGCTGGACGAACCGATCAGCACCGGTTGTCCTGCTTTGCTGCGTCGTGCGGCCTCATCAGCCACGGCCTCGTCACGCTCGGCAGCCGTCACGAACACCCGGTCCGCCGCGACGCGACGGCGGGACGGTTCGTGCGTCGGCATGGGCACCACCGGCGAGCGATAAATCCGCACGAACTCGCGCCTGGCTTCGAGCGCGGTGCCGGACATGCCGGCGAGGTGCGGGTACATGCGAAAGAACCGCTGGAAGCTGATCCGGGCGACGGTGCGCTTCGCGCTTCGGACCTCGAGGTTCTCCTTCGCCTCCACCGCCTGGTGCATCCCGTCGCGCCAGGTGCGGTCGGGCATTGTGCGACCGGTGCTCTCGTCCACGATGACGATCTCGTCTTCGCGCACGATGTAGTGGCGGTCGCGTTGGTACAGGTACTCCGCGCTCAGTGCCTGTCGCACCATCGTGTCGCGATCGCGAGGCAGCCGATCCGCGAGCGGGCCGCCCTGCGCTGCCTCATCGATCGCGCGGCTTGCGCTGGCCAGCAGACGGATCTCGCGATGGGCCAGATCGACGGTGAAGTGCTGATCCCGCTGCAACGCCAGCGCGATGCGCCGGCCCTCGTGGTACTCCTCGGGCGATGGAGCGCTGCCGTCTTCGGCGGAGATCAGGAGCGGTGTCACCGCGTCGTCGATCAGCACAAAGTCCGCCTCGTCCACGATCGCGCTGTGCAGCCCGCGCTGCAGCGGCTGCGGCACCGCCAGCGAACCGGCGATCAGGACCCGCACCGCGTGCGGACCGACCGAGCGCAGT
The DNA here is from genome assembly GCA_964543335.1 of uncultured Phycisphaeraceae bacterium. GTDB lineage: Bacteria > Planctomycetota > Phycisphaerae > Phycisphaerales > UBA1924 > JANSXG01. The sequence continues at coordinate 9,759 of CAZIXS010000075.1, forward strand.
TCGCCCAGCGCGAGTCGGTCCCGCAGGAAGTCCGCCGCGAGTTCGCGGCTGGTGGAGTAGGTCACCTCGGCCCGGTACGCGTCGCGCCGCTCGTCGGTCTTGGTCTCGCCGGTGATGGAGGCGACCCGCAGGCCCAATCGCTCGAAGCACGGGCGCGTCCAGTCGGCGTCGCGCTGGGCGAGGTAATCGTTGGCTGTCACAACATGGCAGCCCTTGCGAGCCGCGGCGAGCACGGGGGCGGCGAGCAGCGCGCTGAGCGTCTTGCCCTCGCCGGTGGCCATTTCGACCACGCAGCCATCGATCATGGCGAGCGCCGCGGCGACCTGCTCTCGGTGCGCGAGCAGACCGACCGTCCGGTTCGCCACCTCAGTAATGCACGCCAGCGCTGCGAGGCGGTCCTCGATGGACTTCTCACGGATGAACGGCACCAGCATGGAGCGAGTCCGCTCAGTGAGTGCTTCATCGTCGATCGTGGTGAGGGGTTCCCGCTCTGCCAGCACTCTGGATGCATGTTCGAGGTACCGGTGTGTGCGGGGAACGCGGCTGCGCACGATCGCCGCGGCTTCCCGTGTGAGGAAGTCAAGGCCTTCCGGTTCACGGGTGGACTCGATCGGCGCGCTCAGCGCCCGCCAAGTGCGGTCGAGCGCGGCGCTCATTGTGGCGCTCCGAAGCGTTGCTGGAACTCCTGGCGGGCGGCGCGGAGCAACTGGGTCAGCAGTGGCTTGGGATCACGCTTCAGGCGCACCTGCACGCGTTGGCCGACGAACAGGCCATCGGAGGACTTGGGGATCACCACGATCTCGAAGACCGGATCTCGTGCGGTGGTCTGATTCTCCGCAGCAGGGTCGGTCTCGATCGACCCGCCGGCGTTCTGGCCCATGGCCGCCGAGGGCAGGTCGCGCCGGCCCGCGACGCTGATCGATTGCACCGTGCCGGTGAGTTGCTGCTTCGGGCGCAGATTGGGACGGATATCGACCGGGGTATCGAGGGCCTCGCGTTGCAACGATGCCGCGCTGGATTGACCGACCACCGCGCGGATACGAAGATCGGATGGATCGACGAGCTGGCCGATGCGCTCGCCGCGCGTGACGTACGCCCCGAGCGCCCGGTCGCCGACCGGAGTCACCCAGATGCCGTCGAAGGGCGCGAACGCGGTCATACGATCGAGTTCGGTCTGGGTCTGCTCGTATTGCTGCTCGAGCACGCGCTCGCGCTGGGCGAATACCGCGGCGTCGCCGGGGCTGTCCAGACTGGCCAGGCGACTGGTGCGGGTCGCGTCGAGGCGTGCGGCGATCTGGATGAGGATGGTGCTCGCCTCGTCGTTGGATTGTTGAAGAAGCGGATCACCAGCGGCGACGCGGGTCGCATCGGTCCGGATCCAGTCCACGAAGCCGTCCGCGCCGGAGTACACCTCGGTCGCACGCGTTGCATCGACGATGCCGTCGATCCGCACCCGGTCCGGCACCGGGATAAGCAGCGCCGCGAGCGTCAGCAGTGCGAACGCGCCGCCGGTGATGAGCGTCGATCGCCTGCGGGTGCGTGCGATCTCGGTGGAACTTGCGAGATACTTGATGAGTTGGACGATCGGTGCGGCGAAGAGCATCAGGGCCGCGACCATGGCAATGACGAGACCGAGCGCGAACAGCTGGTCGGCGATGAACCGGATGATCACCAGCAGGACCACCACGCGGTAGACCGCCGAGGCCACACCGTAGGTTGCGAGCCAATTGCGATTGCGCGTGCTGGTGGCCGGGTCCTTCGGCTCCCGGGCCTTGAAGAGGTATTTCTTGGCGTAATAGTAGATGGCCTCGCGGCTGCGCTGGTAGAGGTTCGGTGCTTCGCAAAGGTCGGAGAGGATGTAGTAGCCGTCGTAGCGCAGCAGAGGGTTGGCGTTGAAGAGGATCGTGGTCACACCCGCGAGCAGAACCGCGTTGTGGGCGAGCGTGTTCACCTGCGACCCCAGCGCGGTCGAGGCCCAAACGAGGGCCGCGATCGAGGCGATGGCCAGCTCGAAGTACATGCCCGCCCCGTTGACGATGATTCGTCTCCAGCGACTGCGCAGGGTCCACGACGACGAGGCATCGACATACGGGATCGGCAGCAGCACGATCAGCAGCACGCCCAGTTCGTGGCATTCCCCCGCGGCACCGCCGGTCCGCTCGCGCGTGCCGAGGACCTTGCAGGCGAAGCCGTGCCCGAGTTCGTGGGCAAGCTTGATGAGGATGAAGCTGCCGATCAGCCAACCGATGTTCGACGGCGCGAGCACCTGCGCCGATGCCGCGGCGAAGTCGCCAGCACGCCGCCCAACAGAGAACAGCGCCGTCAGCAGCAGGATAGCCCAGAGCGCGAAGCCCCAGCGCGTGAAGATCGGTCTGGCGAGCCATGCCCAGCGGTTCAGGAAGCCGTCGGGATCGAGCAGCGGGATCTGGACGAAGAGGAAACTCTTGAGTCGGCCGGTGATCTCGCGCTGGGTCCGACGGCGGCCACGGCGGAGGAGCGACTCGGCATCGGCAGGCACATCGGCGCTAAGCAGGTTGCTGGAGTAGAGCTGGCCGAGCACCTGCACGGCTTCTCCTCGGGTCGGCGCGCGGTCGCCGATGGCGCGCTCGCACTCGGCGAGCGCATCCTCCACGGTGCGCTGGCCATCGAGCAGGCCGATGAAGCGGTACGCGCTCTCCGAGACGCGGAAGTATTGGCTGGAGGCGGCGTCTTCGATGACGAACCACAGCCGGCCTCGGAAACGCTGGCGGGTCACTTCGACGCCGACGCGCAGGCGCGGCTTGAGCGGCGCGAGCCGGTACCAGGAATCGTGGGTCGTGCGGCGTTCGGACTGCATGGTCACCACCACAGACGCATGCGGAGCCAATCGGCGAGGTCACGGAACAGCACGCCACCGAGGTTGGTGCGTCCGGTCGTGATGCGGGCCTCGCCGCTCATGCCCGGGCGGAGCCAGTCGGGTGGATCGAGCAACTGCACGCGGACGCGGAAGACATTGCGCCCGTCCACCACCTCGGCGACCGGTGTGATCCGCTCGACCTCGAAGGCGATTTTCTGGTCCGGGTACGACGCGGTGGCGAGGCGCCCGGTCTGTCCCAGCTGCACATCGGCGATGCGTGACTCGGGCACACCGATCTCGGCGTACATGCGCGAGAGGTCAGCGATCTCGAAGAGCAACTGGCCCGTTTGGACCGGCGCGCCGACGAGGCGGTCGATGTCGCCGGAGGTGACGGTGCCGGAGATGGGGGCAACGATGCGGGCGCGGTCGAGTTGGCGGGTGAGCAGGCTCACGGTGGCCTCGATCTCTTCGGCCCGCTTCTCGGCGATGGCGGCTTCGGCGAGTTTGCCCTCGGAGCGGGCTTTGTTGGCTTCGGTGCGGGCCGAGGCCGCGGCGGCGCGGTTCGCGCTGAGTTCGAGGGCCAGTTCCTCACCGGCGAGGGTGGCGAGAACGGTTTCACCGGCCGTGACCGGCTGATCGACGCGGACGGTGACGGACTCGATGAAGCCGTTAAACGGGGCGGGGACGACCTGGCGCTGGACGGGGGCGATGCTGAATGCACCGGTGGCGCGCTCGGGCATCGGGACGACGATGAGCGCGATGGCGAAGAGCATGAGCGCGAGCGCGGTGAGCTTGATCCAAGTGTGCGTCGGCCCGAGCAGTCCGGCGAGGGTCTGGCGGGCTGAAGATGCGATTTTCGCACCGATCCAGCGATCGCGCTCACGGGCATCGAGCAGGCGGGGCGTCACCAGTTCGCAGAGCACACGCAGGCCCGCGACCTCGTGGTCCTGGAATGGTCGATCGGCATCGCGCTCGACCGCGAGCACCCCCACCACTCGTCCGGCGCTGCGCAGCGGGAGCAGCACGGCGGCCATCGGGCCCGAATGCTCGGCGTGAGCCTTGATCGCGCGGGCGATGACGGGTTCCTCGGGATCGAGCGGCCAGCGGATCTCGGTGTCCTGATCGAAGCACTCTTCCATCGCGCTGATGAGGTCCTGCACGAGGCGCATGCGCGGGGCGATCTTCTCGGTGCCGCTGAGGGCGGCGAGCTTGATGTAGCTGCCTCGCGCCATGTCGGGCGAAGGGGACTGGTCATCGCCGTCGGTCGCGACGATCGGGGCGATGTCGATCATGCCGAGCGCGACTCGGTCGAGGTTGAGTCGCGCGGCGAGTTCGTTGACGATGCGGTAGGCCAGCGAGCGGAAGCGGTGCAGGGGCGAGAGGCCGGTGGCGATGTCAAGGGCGGCGGTGAGGCGCTCGGTGCGGGCCTGCTCGGCGCGCTCGGCGCGGCGCGACTGGCGGAGGGCCGGGAGCAGAGCGAGCAGCTCGAAACGATCACGCAGCGCACGGGACTTGGCGGGGTCCACGCCCGGGAGCAGTGCGGCGAGGTAGAGGTTGCCCGGGGCTTCGGCGAGCGGGATGGCCACGACGGTGGCGC
>CAZIXS010000076.1:0-13962 GCA_964543335.1 uncultured Phycisphaeraceae bacterium
GGGCAAGGGTTCACCACCGGCCACGCGGATGCCGGTCGCCACGATGTCGACGCCGGTGATCATCTCGGTCACGGGGTGCTCGACCTGAACTCGGGTGTTGACCTCGAGCAGGTAAAAGTTCTGCTTCTCATCCATGAGGAATTCGACGGTCGCCGCGCCCGAGTACCCGGCGTTCTTGATCAGGCGAGCGGCGGACTTGCAGACCTCATCGCGCTTCTTCGGGTCGATGCCCGGTCCGGGAGCTTCTTCGATGAGTTTCTGGTGCCGTCGCTGCGTTGAGCAGTCCCGCTCGTAGAGGTGAACGGCGTTGCCATGGTTGTCACCGATGACCTGAACCTCGACATGCCGGGCGTGTTCGAGGAACTTCTCGACATATACCGAGCCGTTGCCGAAGGCCGCGGAGGCTTCCTGCGATGCCTGCTTGATCGACGGAGCGAGTTCTGCTTCGGTGCGGACCACGCGCATGCCGCGCCCTCCGCCACCCGCCGCCGCCTTGACGATCAGCGGGAAGCCGATCTTCTTTCCTACCTCTATGGCTTCAGCCGGATCCTCGATCGCGCCGTCCGAACCCGGGAAGACCGGCACCTTGGCTTTGCGAGCCATCTGCTTGCAGCTGATCTTGTCGCCGAGGAGCGCCATCGCCTCGTGCGAGGGGCCGATGAACACGAAGTTCGAGTCCTTGCAGACCTCGGCGAAGTGCGCGTTTTCGGCCAGGAAACCATAGCCGGGGTGGATGGAGTCACAACCGGTGATCTCCGCCGCCGCGATGATGCGTGGGATCGACAGGTAACTCTCGCTGGCAGGGCCGGGGCCAATGCAGACCGCTTTGTCCGCGAGCTTGAGGTACGGCGCTCCGGCGTCCGCCTCCGAAAACACGCAGACGCACTCGATGCCGAGGTCGCGGCAGGCGCGGATGATCCGGAGAGCGATCTCTCCACGATTGGCTATCAGGACTCGCTTGAGCATGTGGGGCGCCGATGCTGTGGAATCGGATCAGGAAGGACGAACAAGGAACAGGGGCTGGCCGTACTCCACCGGCTCAGCGTTCTTGACCAGCACCTTGGCGATCTTGCCCGAGCACTCGGCCTTGATCTCGCTGAAGACTTTCATGGCCTCGACGATGCACACGGTCGTATCGGGGCTGACATTGTCGCCCGCGGAAACATACGAAGGGCTTTCCGGATCCGGCGAGGAGTAGAAAGTGCCGACCATCGGGGAAGTGATCGGGACGAGACCCGCCTCGTCGTCACCGGACGCAGCCGGAGCCGTCGCGGCTGGTGCTGCGGCAGGAGAAACCGGGGTCGGAGAGGCAAAGGCCGGCGGTGCCGCGGTGGGAGCCATCGCGGATCCGGCACTCGCGTACGGACGACGCAGGGAAACGGATTCCTGTTCGTCCTTGAGGTCGAGTTCCGAGAGGTCGTTTTCGACCATCAGCTTGACGAGTTCTTTGAGTTTACGGATATCGATCATATGGTCGCCCACTCCATGTCGGTTGGGAGGCTGCAGAGGTCTTTCCCGCCGCGCGGGGTGACGAGGATATCGTTTTCGATGCGGACACCGCCAATCCCGGGCAGGTAGATGCCCGGTTCGATGGTGATCACCATGCCGGGTTCCAGGATGGTGTCTGAGGTTTTTGCGACCCGAGGGCCTTCGTGCACATCGAGACCGATGCCATGGCCAAGGCTGTGCCCGAAGGCCTGGCCATAGCCGGCCTCGGTGATGTGGTCACGGGCCACCGCGTCGAGCTCTTTGCAGGCCATGCCGGGCTGTACGGCATCAACCGCGGCGAGGAATGCATCCCGCGTGATCGTGTAGATTTCAGCCATCTTCTTCGACCACGAGCCGATCGAAAAAGTGCGGGTCATGTCGCTGCGGTAACCGTCAACCGTGCAGCCCCAGTCGATCAGCAGGGGCTTGCCCTTGGCGACCTTGGTCTTGCCGGGGACCGCATGGGGCAGTGAGCCGTTGGCCTGGGCCGCAACAATTGGCCCGAAAGCCGGTTTCTCCGAGCCGCGCATCTTCATTTCGAATTCGAGGCGGGCGCAGACCTCAAGTTCGGTCTGGCCGGGGCGGATGGTTTCCAGAGTCGCGACCAACGCGTCCTGCTGGATCTTGACGGCCTTCCGGATGGACTTGATCTCGTCGTCTGTCTTGAACAGGCGGAGTCTTGCCACAAGATCGTCGGTGCTACGCAGCCGCTTCGCGGCCCCCTTGCCCAGGGATTTGATCAGGGCTTCTCGCTGGGCCAAAGTCACATACTCAGACTGCAGACCGATGCTGCCGGATCCGACATGGTTCAGGTAGCCGGCGGTTGCATCAGCGATCGAGCCGGATCGCATGACGACTTTGACGCCCGCCAGCCGATCGAGCTCTTCAGCGAAGCGGAAGTCGCTGACGACCGCGAGCTGCTTGGCGGTGACGATGGCGTAACTATCTTCGCCACGGAAGCCGGTCAGGTAATGAATATCCGCCGGGTTGGTGATCAGCAGTGCATCCAGATCGTGCTGCTTCAGAGCAGTGCGGAGCCGCTTGAGCCGCTCGGCGTGCGGGGATGGTGCAGTTTCGCGTTTGGCCATAGGGAGGGGAGTATATCGGCGAGTCCGATCTGCCGCCGATATCAGAGCGTGACTCCGCCCTCACCGTCGGAATCTCTCATAGATACGGGCTTGGAGAGGACTTCACTGACCGCGAGCAACGCGGCGAGGCTCGGGCGGTCCGTCTGGCGGGCCTGCGCTCCACGCAGCAAACTGCGAACCTCGGCGCCCAGATTGCTCGGGCGTCTTTGGGTCACCGCGGTTCCGGCCGGTCGCGTGGACGAAACCGGGGCTTCGCGCATCTGCTGCTGGATGGTGGCCTGGTCCAACGCTGCGGCCTGCGCTGAACGGGCGAGTGCCGCTTTGATCTGCTCGACTTCCGGCGCCCTGACGGATGGTGCACCACCACGCTGGGGTTGGGCCGTGGGCTGTCCTGTGGTTGGCCGGTTGGCCTGTTGCTGACGGCGCTGCTGCAGTGACTCCTGGCGTGCACGGAGTTCTTCCTGACGCTGCTGAAGACGCTCCTGCATGCGCTGACGCGCCTGCTCTGCTCGGGATTGAGATTGACTGGGCAGGTTCTTGGGCTGGGACTGCAGCTGGGCAGCGGGGGACACGGGCGGTGCCTTCGCCTGTTGCTGCTGAGCCTGACGCTCTCGGAGTTCGCGCAATTGCTGCTGGCGTCGTTCCGCCAGCCGCTGCAACTCGGAGGCCCGATCATTCTTCGCGGTGACAAGCGCTGACGGCTGCTCATCCGACGCACGACGGCCCGTTCGCAGTTCTTCTTCACGCAGACGCTGGAGCCGAACCTGTTCGCGCTTCTCTCCTGCTTTCTGCTTCAGTTGGCTGAAGATCCAAGAAATCACCGGGCCGCCGAAGGCGATCACAACAATCAGGATCTGAAACCAGTTTTGTCCCAAGGTGGGCCCTTTCGGATCTGCTGTGCGTGTTGGAGTGTAGCACCCAGAGGGCCAGAAACCCAGACTGAGGACTCGGCGGGGCTACTCAGAGCCTGTAATCAGGACTCATATTCTCCTGAGTGTGGCGAAAGCGGCAGCCAAAGAGTTCGGAGAGCTGCTCGGTGGTCAGGATCTCCTGAGGAGTCCCCTCTCGCAATACGGTTCCACCCCTCGCCAGGAAGACGACCCGGTCGGCGACGGCGACTGCGAAGCCCAGGTCATGCACCACCATGACACAGCGGATGCCCGAGTCCGCCCCAGCCCGGATCAGTTTCGCCAGCCGGATGGCGTGGTTCGGGTCGAGAGCAGCGATCGGTTCATCGGCGAGCAGGTATCTGGCGGCGTCGGATCGGGGATCAGCCAGTTGAGCCATGGCTCGGGCATAAGCCGCGAGCTGGCGCTGACCGACACTCAGATCCGCGAAGCGATCCTCGGCTCGATCGAGCAGGCCGACTTCGCTGAGGGCTTGCTCGACCGCATGACCATCCGCTCTGAGCAGCACCCGTCCGAGCGCGACAGACTGTCGAACCGTCATTGGCGCGGACAGTCTGGGAGTCTGCGAGAGGAACGCGATGCGCCTGACTCTGGCCGCGGCCGGCAATGCTGCGACATCCGAATCATCGAGCAGCACCCGGCCGCTCATTCGACCACGATCCTCAAGCGCTCCCAGTACACGCAGAAGCGTGGACTTCCCGGCTCCGTTCGGCCCGATCACCGCGGTCACGGGGGCGTCCAAGCGCAGCGAGACATCTCGGAGAACCAGGTTGGATCCGCCTTGGTAACTGAATGAAAGGTTCTCGCAGCGAAGCGCCATGCTCACGCTCCCTCCGCAGCGGAAAGACGGGAGCGGAGGCCGGTCAGCAGCATCCCGATGAACACCGGCGCTCCGATCAGGGCGGTGATGATGCCGACGGGTATTCGGCCGGTTGACACGATGGCATCCGTCGAGGCGGTCCACATGGTCACGCACACCGACAGCAGATCCGCCGCGACCACGAAACTCGCCCCGATCAGCGCCGAGGCGATGATCAGTCGGCGGTGTGAGGCACCGACCAGCATCCGGGCGATGTGAGGGCAGACCAGCCCCACGAAGCCGATCGGCCCGGCGAGGAGCACCGTGCCAGCGGTCAGCACACCGGCGATCACGAAGCACATGGTCCGCAGGCGGTGGGGATTCACTCCGACCGATCGGGCCTCATCATCTGGAAGGGTCGCAGCATCGAGTTTCTGCCCCGCGTGGCACGACACTGCCGTGCCGATCAGCAGCAGCCCGCCGATCGCACCGAGGACGATCCATGAGGTCTGCTCGTTGAGAGAACCGAGCATCCAGCGGCTGAACCGTGCAAGGCCCCGATCAGGCAGGAACTGCTGTAGCAACATCGCAACCGAACCGAAACTGACACTCACCATTACGCCGATCAGCAGCAGGGCAACGGGGTCCAGCAGGCCGCCCCGTCTGGCCAGCGAGTAGACCAACAACAGGGCTGCGAACGCACCAGCGACCGCACCCACCGGTTCAAGCCCGGCGGAGTCTCCCCCGGTCACGATGACCAGCACCACGCCAAGCGAGGCCCCGGAGGTGAGCCCGAGCACCCAGGGGGATGCCAAGGGATTGCGGAGTGTCGCCTGCAGGAGCGTCCCGCTGACCGCTAACGATGCTCCGATGATCGCAGCGGAGAGAGCCGCGAGAAGCCGCAGTTCCGCGGCGATCGGGTCACTGGCCCAGCCGAATCCGATGGGCCCGATCAGCAGGCGCGCGGTCACCAACCCCACGCCGAGCGTGCCGACACCTATCAGCATCTTCGTTGATCGAACTCTCATCTTCGTGCAGCGTAGCCGACCGGGCCATCACGAGTCCCCGGGAGGACCCAGCCGTTCCGCCGCCTCCAGAATGGTCTCGATGACACCCAGCATCGCGGTCGACGGGAGCATGCATTTCGGATCCCGAACGACGATCACGCGGTTCTGGCGGAGAGCGTCCAAGTTCAGTGAAGCTCCGATGCCCAGATACTCCTCAGGGGAGGCATCCGGGGCTATGCCCGGTGCCAGCGCGATGATGGTCTGCGGATTCAGGGCCAGAAGGCCTTCAGCGTCGGTGGTGATGTACGGCGTGCCGCTCTCGGGGAGCGGTGCCCCCCCGAGCCGTTCGACGATGTCCCAGTGGAAAGCTCCCGGGCCAATGAGCGCCAGCGGCGACGCGGAGGCAACCAGGACGGTTCGTCCGAGTTCAGCGGTTTGACCGATTGCGGCAGAGAATCTTGCCTCAAGCGCATCGGCAAGGGTGCCATCGCCGCCAGCGATGCGATCAAGGATCCCGATGGATGCGATCGTATGGTCCAAAGTAAGCAGCGGGATTTCCTCGATCACCCACCCGTTCTGGGCGGCGAGTTGGAACAGGCGCTCGGGCAACCCACTCGCGCTCTCTTGGGCGATGATGTGTGTTGGCTGCACAACCAGCAACCGCTCGTAATCAAGGCCCGTCAGGTCGCCCACGACGGGGATGCTCTGGTCTGTGAAGCGATCGAAGCGCTGTCGGCCGACGATCAGATCGGCATGCCCGAGAGCGTGGAGCGTGTCCGCCAGCGCCGGCGAGAGGACCGCCAATCGGGGCTGCGGATTTACCGACGCTCCGGTGTCATCGATCGATCCGCCCGAGTCGCACGACCACAGCAGGGCTGCGCCACAGATCAGAGGAAAAAGCCGGAGATATCGCAAAAAGTTGGGCACACACATAGGTACGGATGGTAGTCTCAAGCAGCGTGAAGGATCACCGCGTCCATGTCAGGAGGATACGACCGTGGGAGTTCTAGCCAAGCTCTTCCGTAAATCTTCGACCAAGAATCAGGGAATTCGGTCCGGTGCCCGGCCCAGAGGCGGCGCAGTGAATCGACCTGATCCCCAGCCGTCCATCGTGCTGGAGGCGAAGCCAGTTGCTCCAGAATCCGCCCGCAGTCAGGGCGATCAGGCGAGTCGCCTTCGCGAGGAAGTGATCAAGTCGCTCGAGCCGCAAACAGACCATGAGACCTCAGGTTCTGAGCGGGAGGAATCCGCAGCCGGTCGCACGAGCCGCGAGGAGGCCCGTGACGTGGATCTGTCGTCGGATGCGGATAACGAACTCCAATCCACCACGGAAACCGGCGAGGAAACCGGCGATGGATCCTTCGATTCGCAAGCGCTCACCCGCAAGGGACGCTCGCCGCGCAGCAAGCAGGAACTGATCGAAGAACTCCATCGAAATTATCTCGAAGTGCTTGGTCTGGTCCGCAAACTCGATGGCCGCCTCGATGAAGCCCGAGGTCGATCCGAAGCGCTAACCGAGATCACCGAGGTCTACGCCAAGCTCGCGCCGCTTTTCGAGTCTCTCCCGCAGCAGATCAGGGAGCACACCCAAGCCCTGGGTGCCGATCTGCGCTCAGCCGTGACCGAAGAAGGTTCTGCCGCACGCGAACTGCTGGAGCGGATCGAGTCGGCGATCGTGCATGTCGGCACGGATATCGAGCGATCGACCAACCAGCAGGGGCGTTTGGTGCAAACTATGGCCGAGTTCCGGGAAGGGCTGACGGACCTCTCCAAGACCTCCATGGCCGCATGTGAGGCGGTTCGCGACTCAGAAGCCCGAGCGGCGCGAAGAGACGAAGCGATGCTGAATCAACTCAGGCAGACCCGCCTCTGGCTGATCGGCTTGACGATTGGCTTGGTGTCGATCGGGATCGGCGGCTTGGTCCTCGGCTTGCTCGCGATCAGGGGCTGATCTTCAGTTTGTTGCCGTGACCCCCAGGGCCTTTTCAATGGCATGACTCAGCCGATCCAGTTGCGACGCCGGATAGAGGACGCTTGACCAGTCACGCCTGATTTCCAGCTGATTCACTGCCAGCCCGCGGCGAAGTTCCGAGGCGTGCGCATCCAAAGCTCTCAACTCATCGGGATGAGACTCCCGGATCGAAGAAAGCATGCTGTGCATGTCGCGGTATAGATCCGCCCGTTGCAGCGAACCACGCGGGGCAGTATTGATCTGGTCGAGGAATCGCCGCTTCTTGGACTCGCCATGAGCATCGCCGAGCATCCCGGGATGATGGCGGGCCGAGTGAGCACGCCAGAGGGCGTGATCGAGTTGCTGCTCGGTCGCGTCGCGTCGGGCGTCCAGGGGAAGGTCCCTGTAGAGATCGGCGGTCATGGACACGCTCGGCGCGAGCTCTTCACCGAGCCAGTCGCGAATCCAGGTATCGGTCGCGCGATCGTAGATCGCTCCGCCGGTGCCGTGGATGAATAGATCACACAAGCTGCGGCGGACAGACGCGGTCAGACTCAGCGCTTTGGTCGCCAGGAGTTCCGAGTTGAAACTGCGATGGTGAACCATCTCCTCGTACAGAGGACGCCGCCCATTCTCACGGTCGAGCAGCCAGAAGGGAAGTTCCCACCGATACTCGCGCGCAACCGCGTACAGAGGCGGGATGCCGGCTTCGGGGTGCGACGCGACCGCGGCGTTGTACGCACTCACGCAGGCTTGAGGCTCCTCAAAGACCCGTTCGAAGAAAGCCCTCCATGGTTGACTCAGGATCAACTGCCGTGCGGTGATCTGGTGGACCCGCATCCAGGGCGAGAGCAGTTCGGCGTTGGCTCTGGCGCACTGTTCACCGAGTGATTCCGAGTCTGCACAATCCGTCAGTGCCGCGATGATCCGCTCGACCTCGTCGCGGTCCGTAGGCAGCAGAGCGCCGGGATCAGTCCATCTCTTAAGTTCGCGTCCCGTCACAGGCGGCTCGAGCCGGGGCAGAGTGGCCGCACCGGATCTCGGTCGCAGCGAGACCACCACGGGCCTGACCTCACCAGTTTCTGCTTCGCCAACCGCCTCGATCCGGATCGGATCAACGACATCGTGGTCCACCACGATCGCCGAAGAAACACCACCGATCGCCTTCGCGAGCCGGTCGGCGGCGATGTACTTTGAGAGAATCCCGGGATGCCAGAAACCGCTCTGGTGACCGGTCATGATCACCGGGCGATCGGTCGGAAGCCCGAGTGCGGCACGTTCAGCCAGTTGATCCTCGCGAAGCGAACTGAACCGTGACCGGGCCAGGTCCGCCCAGGTCCCCGCGTCCGGCGAGGCCCGCACAGCCGCATCAGGCCGATCGGTCACCGACAGCACGCCCCGATCACCAGATCCTTCAAGGCCGCCGATGGCAGCGAAGACTCGTATCGCCGAATCTCGTGATGCAACACGGAACGATAGTGGTTGTAGCGAACAGAATCGTCGTTCAGTGGTCCGCCGAAGGTGCGATCCGGATCGTTGTAGATGAGCTTGACCGGGATCTCGCAGATGCGATGGCCCTTGGCGACCGACTGCACCCAGAACTGCATCGGGAACGCGTACCCGTCCTCATCGAAGGTCATGTCACGCACCGCGCTGACGCGGTACGCCTTGAAACCACAGAAAGCATCGGTGATGCTCAGACCTGATTCTCCCAGGCGCTCGTTCAGTTCGGCGGTGATCTTCTTATTGATCGCTGCTCGATTCGGTGGGGGGGCATCATCGGCTGCTACGGGTTCCAGGTAGCGGGAGCCGCTGATGATATCGCAGTCGTCGCATTCGATGCGTTCGAGGAAGGTCGGTATGGCTTCCGGTTCGTGCTGCTCATCGCAGTCCATCGTGATCACCCAGTCATAGCCATCCACCGCCGCCCAGCGGAAGGCGTCCTGGAGTGACCGCCCGTAGCCCCGATTGGTGCTGTGCCGAATGACCTCGACCGGAAACGAGGGAAGCATGCACGGCGTGCTGTCGGTCGATCCGTCATCGATGACCAGAACATTGGGGCTCTGCTCGAGCACGCGCCCCATGACCCGGTTGATGTACTTTTCCTCGTTATAGACGGGGATCGCGACCAGAACCTTGTGCATAAACATCGCCTCTCGTAGGGCCTTTGGGTTCACTCCCCGCTGGTTCGTATTCGGAGTCTAGGCACTCATCCGCACGCAAGGCGAGTCCGACCGAATACGGCTGCACATGGTTATCGGGGCCACACGAAGCCCATCGTCAGTCGGGGATCTCGAGCGGGGTCGTGATCTGCCCGGCCTGCTCGATACGCCAGCGACCCGTGATCAGGTCGAGCATCACCCGCTCGGCGGGCAGATGGCGTCCGGTTTCCGCATCAAAGAACGTGACCCGATTCCCTTCCAGTGCCGAAGCGATGATCCGATTCATCTCGCTGCTGTAGGTGAGGCGATCGGCCACCACCTGAGACTCCCGATGAGTCGCGAGCACGGCTCCCTCCGCATCGACGGCGTTCACGATGTACCTGGTGGTCGACTCGTCCTTTGCCTCTTCAAGGGTGGCGGTCAGCCGCTCGGTTTCCACCGTCGTCAGGGAGTCCGCTCCGAGGTGACGGTGACGCATCCGCACATCGCGGTTCATCGTGATGCGGCGTTCGGCAGACAGTGCGTCGAGCGAGCCCGACCAATCGAAGACGGTCGTGCCTCGCCCATCCGTCGGCAAGGTATCCGGATCGATCGGAGTGTCACTCTCGCGGCGATCCTCGAACACCAGTCGCCCGGGCCCGGGCACCAGGAGGCGCTCGGTGTCGCGTTGAGCGATGATCTGTTCGCCGCTCAACCGGGCGGCGGTCTCCAGTGTTGAATCCGCTGCCCCGGACGAATACTGATAGGCCTCCGCAACCGCGAACTCACCGGTCCGTGCTTCGAGACGCACGGCCAGAACGGCGTCGGTATCACTCACGCTCTGTCGGCTCGCACGCCGGGCATCCTCATCGAGGAGATCCGGAACCAAAGTCAGAAGCAGCCGGTCCGCGCTCGCCCGGTACTGCTGGCCGTCCTGCGTCTTTGATTCGGTGTGCACATTGCCGTTGAATTCGGCGCTACCGATCTGATCCTCAAAGCGCATCGAACGGTCCCAGCGAACCGATCCGGTGTCGTAGCCGGGTAGCGAGGCGCTCTTGGTGGCATAACTCAAGACGCCGCCACCAAAGACGGTCAGGCGACGAGGTCCCCGGTCGAACCGGATGGACTCACCCGTGATATTGAAGGCGTCGTGGTAGTCGTCTGCCGCGCTGACCCCTCCACCCTGAGCATCGGTAAACACACCAACGCTCGCGGGGTATCCCACCAAGGTGAGCGTGCCGGTGGCTTCGGAGGCGTGCAGAGCTTCGGCGACAAGATCGAGCCCTTCACGCGTACGAAGCGTCACATTCTCCGAGGCATCGATGCTTTGCACCGTTGTGGAACCTTCATCGCCCGCCAGGAGGACCGCATCCACGGTCTGTCCGGTTAGGCGATCGCCGTTGACGAGCGCGACCGCAGACCCGAGGGCCGATGCTCTGGTCGGCACAAGCCGCTCATCCCCGGCTCGGTCTCGCTCGGGGCTGAAGAGAACTTCCAGGCGATTGGCTGCGATGTCGGCATTGGTATCGCCATCGCGGATGATGGTCCGGGAGTTCTCTTCCACGCTGACCCTGCTGAGGTCGTTTCGGGCAACGCCGTCGAGCAGGCGGCTGGTGAAGTCCGCCCGCAGGAATTGCCCGGTGACCAGGGTGGTTTCCGTCGTGGCCTCGATATCACCTGATGCGGTCAGCCAGCGAATCAGCGGGGTGGAGCTCTGACGCGATGCCGGAGAAGAGGTATCGAGCACGATGTCGGCCCGCTCGGTCCATTCGATGGCGGTCGCCTCTCCGCGGCCACTCAGACCCGACAGGATCTCGACACGACCGGCGCCGGGAAACGCGCCGATGCCGGCGGCGAGATCAACATCCAAGGCCCCGGTGCGTACACTCGCCTCACCGGGGAAATCGAACTCGACACCGAGCGAGCCGCCAACACCACGCACCGCCAGACGCCGAGACCCGAAGCCCCAGGACAGCGATCCACAACGGATCTCCGCGCCGGACTCTTCATCACTGAGCACCACCGCAGGGCTGCTCGTGGCTCGAAAGCGGGTCGCGAGGTCGTCGGATTCGAGTTGGGGGGAAAACTGGGCGATGGGTGTGATTTCGATCGATCCGCTGTTACGGAACAGAATTGGTTCCGAGGACTCAGTCGATTCCCCAGAGCCGGGACGGGCCTGATCCGAACCTGCCGCGGCATCCCGTGTCGCGTCTTCTGCTGGGATCGGACCGATCCTGAGCGGTGCAATCGCTCCCCGGGCGAGCGAGCGATCCCGGAGCCGCACCCAGACATCCGCTTCATCGGCGGTGATTCGCCGCCCGCCTTGCTCCAGTTCGACCCGATTTTCAATGGCAACCCTGTACAGATCAATGAGCGGCTGGCTCGGAGAGGTGGGCGACGGGTCGGCCGTCTGGTCGCTGGAGCCCACGCCCGATGCTCGTCTGCCTCGGCGCAATTGGTCAGGACGAATGGTCGTCCCGAGATGCTCATTGACGCGGAGGTATTGCAGACGCTTCTGGACCTCGCTCACACGGACCGTCAGCCCTTTGCCCTCGAATTCCATGCCGGGAGCGGTGATTCGAACGAACTCCGGAGCATTCAGCTCTCCGAGTACGCTCTGGAAGAACAGGTCTTCGGTCTGGAGCGTCCCGAGCACCTGGCTCTGCTCGGAATTGTTCTCTCGAACCGTCACCAGCACCTCACCCCGGAGGTTCCCCGATTCGGGCTCTTCATCGCGAGAGGGCCAAAGCAGTTCGCCCTCCATCGCTTCCACGCGAACGGTCGCATCGCCCTGAAAGAAACTCGCCACCGGCTTGGTGAGCTCGTATCGTCCTTGCCCAACCGGATCCAGGGTGTCCCATCGCAACTCGTACCGCAATTCGCCGGTTTCGGGGTCGAAACTCTGGAACACCGAACCTTCGACGCTCCCGAGGAGGCCGTCCGACGGGCTGGGCTGCGGAGTAATCCCCTCGAAGGCAGATGGTTCAGCAGGCTTCGAAGCAGAGCTTCGTGTCAGGCCCCAGACCACCAGACCCACCAGAGCCGTGAAAATGATGGCCGCCACGATCTTTCCGGTGCTGGAATTCATGCACACCTCACCAACCGCGCACTCCACACAGGCGTGTACAGACGTTTCATGTATTTCGTACCACTCGGAGGGCAATGAGATCCTGCACATCCAGCAGTCCGACGGGAGCTCCGCTCTCGTCCACCACCGGGATCTCATCCTGTCGGAACTCTCGCACCATGCGCACCGCATCACGCACGATCGCATCGGAGCGGAGCGTGCGAGGCGATCGGGTCATGACGTCCCGCATGGGCTTCTCGAGTTCATGAGCCCCACGCATGATCAGCCGACGCAGATCGCCGTCGGTAAAGATCCCAGAGACAGCCCCAGCATCATCCGTCACGAGCAGCGCACCAGGACGACGGCCGCCCGAATCCGCCTGTCGGAGGGAGGCGGCGACGGTCATCGATTCGTCCACCACAGGCAGGTTTTCACCGACCCGGAACCTGAGAATGTCGATCACCGGACGCAATAGCCCACCAAGGGAGCCACCGGGATGACGCCGGGCGAAATCGTCGGCGGTGAAGGCCCGTCTGCGGGCGATGGCCAGAGCCAACGCATCACCCAGCGCGAGCGTGGCGGTCGTGGAGCAGGTGGGTGCGAGGGCCAGATCGCTCGCCTCGGTGATCGGGCCGAGGTGGAGGGCAACCGTCGCGAGCCTCGCCAGCGCTCCCCCTCCCGAACCGTTGTTGCCGCCCGTGATGGAAATGATCGGGATCCCATCCTGCTTCAGGACCGAGGCCAGCGTGACGAGTTCCTCGGTTTCGCCGGAAAAACTGAGCGCGAGGACCACATCGGACGGGCTGATCCGACCGAGGTCGCCGTGCATCGCCTCGGTGGGGTGGATGTCGTGCGAGGGGACGCCCAGACTGGCCAGGGTGGCCGAGATCTTCCGCCCGATGAGGCCAGATTTTCCCACACCGGCCACGAGAATTGATCCGCCTGATTCAGCGCAGCGGAGCATCAGATCCATGGCGAGGCCGAGTTCATCAGCACTGATGTGGTCGGCGACAGAGCCGACCGCTGCCGCTTCAGCCGCCAAAACCTCGCGGAGAAAGGCCAGATCGTCACTCACGCTCGCTTGGGCGGGCTTTTGCTCGGATGTCGAAGGAGCCGTCATAGCCCACAGGGTACACTGATCCGAGTCTTCCCGATCCGTTTCAGACCCGTGCCACCGGAGGGCCAGTCGAGCATGCAACCGTACACCGTTCATCTCGATGCCTTCGAGGGCCCGCTGGATCTGCTCCTGCACCTGATCCGAAGAGCCGAACTGGATATCACCGAAATCTCCCTGAGTTCGGTGACCGATCAGTACCTCCATCACATCGAACAACTCGCCAGCGTCGATGTCGAGGCGGCAGGGGAGTTCTTGGTGGTCGCGGCGACCCTGATCGAGATCAAGTCACGGCTGGTCAATCCGGACCACGAGCAGCAGCAGACGAGCCGGACCCGACGCGACGAAGACGACGAACTCAACCCGGCCGCCGAACTACTCCGCCAACTGCTCGAATAC
>CAZIXS010000076.1:13972-14184 GCA_964543335.1 uncultured Phycisphaeraceae bacterium
GTTCGTTCCGAGAGGCCGGGGATGCCCTCGAGAATCGCAGGGAAGACTGGGACAAGCGGTATCCCTCCGGTCGAGCGGCGTCAGACAAGCAGGCCCTCAAACAGGCGGTGGCCCGGCCGGAGGGCGAAGATCTGGATATGGATGAGCTGGATCTGTACCAACTCGTTGCGGCCTTCCAGAAGATCATCGAGACCATCCAGTTTGATCGCCTC
>CAZIXS010000077.1:0-13928 GCA_964543335.1 uncultured Phycisphaeraceae bacterium
GCTTTCAGGCGCACGCAACCTTTCCAAGCGATTTGGATGAATAAGGCGGGGTGAAGGCTTGCGTCTTCTGCGGGACGCATTGCCCCCACATGTCAGCCATCCCAGGAAGTTCGACCTGCTGATCATCGACGAGGCTCACAACGTCGCGCCGACTGTCGGACGCTATGCTGTCGAAAGCCTCAGGACACGACTGGTTCGTCTGGCCGCGCCACACTTCCAGCACAAGCTGTTTCTCACCGCCACGCCGCACGACGGTTACACCGAATCCTTCACCGCGCTTCTCGAACTTCTCGACGATCAGCGGTTTGCGAGAAATGTCATGCCCAGTGACCCTCAGCTAGCCCGAGTGATGGTGCGTCGGCTGAAGAGCGATCTGGTCGATGCGAAGGGCAAGCGCATTTACCCCGAACGACGGCTCGAGGCGCTGCCAGTGGAGTATGGCGAGGACGAGAGGGACGCCAGGCGGAAGCTGGAGGCATACATCAAGAGCCGCGAAGGCGGTGCTGATGGAGGGCGGGCCGTCGATCACTTCGTGCACCAGTTGCTGCGCAAGCGCCTGTCATCGTCACCGGCAGCCTTCGCAGCAACACTGGAGCGGCATATCGCGACGATCGAAGGTCGGGCGGATAGCGATCGCAGTCAGAAGAAATTCGATGACCGCATCCTTCGGCGGGCGATAGCGAAGACCGAGGAAGACTACGCAGACGACGCACAGCGGGATGCCGCCGAGGCCGAAGCGATCGAGGAAGCGGGCAAGCATGTCCGGCCACCGACCGACGAAGAACGCCGGATGCTCGACCGATTGCGATCCTGGGCCCAACAGGCGGCTCGTCGGGCCGATGCCAAGGCCACTGCCCTGCTAGGTTGGCTGGCCAGTCACTTGAAGGACGGCGACAGGTGGACGAACGAGCGGGTGATCCTGTTCACCGAGTATCGCGCCACTCAGCAATGGATGCAGGAGATCCTCGCATCTCACGGCTTCGGGGGCGAGCGATTGGCTCTCATCTATGGAGGCATGGATCCGAAAGAACGCGAGGGCGTGAAAGCCGCGTTCCAGGCCAACCCCACGGAATCCCCGGTGAGGATATTGCTGGCGACAGATGCCGCCTCCGAGGGCATCGATCTCCAGAACCACTGCCACCTGATGATCCACCTCGAAATTCCCTACAACCCGAATGTGATGGAGCAACGGAACGGCCGCATCGACCGCCATGGGCAACGCGCCAGCGAGGTCGTCATCTGGCACCCGGTGGATGCAGAGGGGGGCCACGGCGACGATATCCTGCGCGCGCTTCGCAAACTGGATGCGATGCGCGCCGATATGGGGAGTGTGAACCCGGTCATCGCGCCTCAACTGCCAGACCTGCTCGAGGGGCGCCGCCGCGATCTAGATACAAGACAAGCCGAAGCCCGGATGGAGAAATCTCGCCGCTTCGTGAAGGCGGAGCGCGACCTACGCGAACGTGTGGCCAAACTCCATGATCGGCTGAACGAGACCCGGCACGAACAGAGCCTCGTGCCCGATCACATCGAGCGGGCGGTACGCACGGCGTTGCGTCTTGCGGGCAAACCCGACTTGGAGCCCGTTTCTCTGGCCGGTGCACCAGATGGCACGGTTTTCCGAATGCCGCCGCTCTCGGGTTCCTGGTCCCGATGCCTCGAGGGTCTAGAACACCCCTACACGCAGAAGGTTCGCCCGATCACCTTCGACCACGAGGTCGCCAAGGGCCGTGACGACGTCGTCCTCGTCCACCTGAACCACCGGCTCGTCCAGATGAGTCTGAGGCTCCTGCGCGCGGAGATCTGGGCCCGTGACGACGTAAAGAAGCTTCACCGCGTGACCGTCCGGTCGCTTCCGGATGGGCGGATCGAGGGACCGGCCGTGGTGGTGATGTCGCGGCTCGTCGTGACCGGCGGGAACCATCATCGTCTGCACGAGGAGCTCACGGAGGCTGGTGGCTATCTGCGCGATGCCGGTTTCCGGCGAGAGGAACGGGTCACGGAGGTCCGAGGATGGCTAGAGGAGTCGCACCCTGCGGACCTTTCGGATGTGACGTTCGACGCCTTGAGGACGCGCTTCGACAAACAGCGTGATTCCGTTCTGGCAGCCGTCGAAGCGCGCTCGAAAGACCGGCTACGCTTCCTCGTGAAAACGATAGAGACCCGGAAGCGCAAGGAGGCCGAGGACATCTGCCAAGTCCTGGACGATCTCGAACGAGCGCTGAGGACCGAGATCGCGGCGGAACAGCAACCCGTACAGCTCTCTCTTTTCTCCGAGGACGAACGCACTCAGCTCAAGCGTGACCGAGAGGCCCTTGAAACACGCCTGGCCCGGATCCCGAAGGAGCGCGAGCAAGAGCTACGCGCGATCGAGGAACGGCACTCCAATGCCGTCGAGCATACCTTCCCCGTAGCCGTGGTGCTGCTGGTTCCGAACTCCCTCGCGACGGAGAAGCGCGGATGAGCAACGATCACGAGTGGCTGAACCTCGTCGAAGTCTCCGGGCCCTTCCTGGCGGTGCCCGTGCTGCGGGATGTCTTCCCGCAAGGCCTCGAAGCTCTGCCTTCCGGGCGGCCTCAGCGGCTTCGTCGGACCTATGAGGAATGGCGCGATGCCGTCGACATGGATGACCTCGACCTTCCAGCGCTGCACGCGGCCTGGATCGACGACGTTCTGGTCACCGCGCTGGAAATGGATGAGACGGTGCTGCGCAGGGGCGCGAGACTGCCTGAGAAGCTGACTGTCTCGATGCCCGAACACGGGGTCACGGTCGCGCCCGATCTGGCGGTCGTGAATCCAACGAACTCCGACGAACCACTCCTGCTCATCCACGTCTATGAGCCGGACACCGATCTCGACGCGACGCGCCGTTTCGATGGCCTCGCGATCACCTCGGGCGACAGGATGGTCGCTCTGCTCCGGGCTACGGGATGCCCCACAGGCATCGTCACCAATGGCGAGCGCTGGATCCTCGTCCACGCACCCGTCGGCGCAGTGGCAGGCTTCGCGAGCTGGTATGCGCGCCTCTGGGGCCAGGAAACAGAGACGCTGCGCGCTTTCGTCAGCCTTCTGGGCGTCCGCCGCTTCTTCGGACCCGACGAGGGCAAGCTGCCGGCGCTCTATGAGCGGTCCCTGAAGCACCAGGACGACGTGACGGAGGCGCTGGGAGAACAGGTTAGGCGCGCCGTCGAAGTGCTCGTTCAGGCGCTCGACCGCGCCGATCAGGATCGCAATCGCGAACTCCTGCGCGACGTCGATCCGCGAGAGCTCTACGAGGCCGGTCTTACGGTCATGATGCGGCTCGTCTTCCTGCTATCGGCCGAGGAACGCGCCCTGCTGCTACTCGGCGATCCCCGTTACGACTCCTTCTATGCCATCTCCAGCTTGCGAATGCAGCTGCGTGCGGATTCCGAAGAAATCCTCGAGCGTCGCCGCTCTGCCTGGTCTCGGCTGCTCGCCCTGTTTCGTGGCGTATATGGCGGTATCGATCATCCGACGTTGCGCCTGCCAGCGCTCGGTGGTTCGCTGTTCGACCCGGATCGATATCCGTTCCTCGAAGGGCGAAAGAAGGGCACGAGCTGGCGGAGCGATCCGGCCGAGCCGCTGCCGATCGACGACCGCACGGTTCTGCTGCTGTTGGAAGCGATCCAGACTTTCGAAGGCCGCACGTTGTCCTACCGCGCTCTCGACGTAGAGCAGATCGGGCACGTCTATGAAGGTCTTCTCGAGCGCACGGTGAAGCCCGTCGACGACGTCACGCTGGAACTCGACAGCGGCGTAAAGGCGAAGAGCCCGCGCGTCACGCTGGGCGAAATGGAGTCAGCGCGGCTGGATGGCCCGGCAAAAGTGGCCGAACTCCTGAAGGAACGCAGCGAACGCTCGGAGTCCGCCATCCGCAATGCCCTCGAGCGGTCTGCGGACGATCGCCTCTCCGCACGTCTGCTCACCGTCTGCCGTGGCGACGTCGGTTTGCGAGATCGCATCCTGCCTTACGCGCCACTCCTGCGGACCGACCCCTGGGGCTATCCGCTCGTGCACCACAAGGGCGCCTCCGTTGTCGTGCTCGGCGCTGACCGGCGCGAGAGCGGAACGCACTACACGCCCAAGAGCCTAACCGAGAAGATCGTCGCGGAAACGCTGACTCCGGTTGCCTACCGCGGCCCGGCCGAAGGCAAGGCCCCCGAGGAATGGGAGCTGAAGAGCGCCGAAGACCTGCTGGATCTGAAGATCTGTGACCCTGCGATGGGGTCCGGAGCCTTCCTGGTGCAGGCGTGCCGATGGCTCTCCGACCGCTTGGTCGAGGCTTGGGCGGCGGCCGAGGCCAACGGCAAGCGGATCGACGGCGAAGGACGCATCTTCGATGATGCGACGACCGAGGGGTTCGACCCTCTATCGCAAGACGTCGAGGAACGCGCGATCGTCGCACGTCGCCTCGTGGCGGAACGGTGCCTCTATGGCGTCGACAAGAACCCGCTCGCCGTGGAACTGGCCAAGCTCTCGCTATGGCTCACCACCATGTCCAAGGGGCGGCCCTTCGGCTTTCTCGACCACAACCTGCGCAGCGGTGACAGCCTGCTCGGGATCCATGACATCCGACAATTGACCGAACTCAGCATGGCCCCGAAAGGGTCGAAGCAGCTCAGGTTGTTCGGGCGGAGCATTCAGGCTGCTGTGGACAAGGCCATCGAACTCCGCACCCGTCTGCGCTCCATCCCCATCCGGGACATCGGAGATGTGGATGCGATGGCCGTGCTCGATGCCGAGTCACGACGCGCGCTTCTCTTGCCTCAGGCCGTTGCCGATGCCTTCATTGGGAACATTCTGGCGGAAACGCGAGCGACCGAACGGGCAGACCGAATTCAAGCCCTCGAAACCCTGGCCGATGCGGCGGCAAACGGGACCGAGGCTGCAGTGGATCGGCTTCGTCGAGATGCGATGACGGACCTACGCATTGATGCACCTGATGGCCTTTCCCGCGACCCCTTCCACTGGCCGCTTCAGTTTCCCGAGGTCTTCGGCGATCAACGAGCAGGGTTCGATGCATTCATTGGCAATCCACCGTTTATCGGGGGCAAGCGGGTAAGCAGTGTCGCCGGCCCCGCCTATAATGTCTGGCTGGTCACGTCCAATCCAGGAAGCGGCCGAAATGCTGACCTCGTTGCGCACTTCTTCCGTCGAGCATGGAGTATGCTCCGCGAGGGCGGAGGGTTAGGGCTGCTAGCAACCAACTCGATCGCAGAAGGTGATACCCGACAAAGTGGCTTGGAGTGGATGGTTCACGATGGCGCAACTATCTACGCCGCCTACCCAAGCGAACCGTGGCCGGGAAGAGCAGCCGTTGTCACGAGCAGGATTCACCTAACGAGAGGTAAATGGCTCGGCGCTCGACGAATTTTTGATTACATCGCAGATGAAATTTCTCCATTCCTGACCTCAGGTGCTCAGTGGAGCCCTGTTGCCCTCCAAAAAAACGCCAATCGCGCATACCAAGGCTCAATTGTGCTGGGGATGGGCTTCGTCTTGGATCGGGACACGGCCAGTCAGATGCTTGATGCAGATCCGGCAAACTCAGAGGTCATTTTTCCGTATCTCAACGGACAGGAGTTGAACTCTGATCCGCGCCAGGAACCATCTCGTTATGTGATAAACTTCTGGGATTGGCCTGAAGAGCGCGCCAAGGAGTACGCACTTCCATACCAATGGCTAATGAAACATGTCTACCCTGAGCGGCTCGAAAAGAGCGCACAGAACTCTTACAAAAACATTATGGGTATGTGGTGGCTGCATTGGAATGCACGGCCCGCACTATATCACGCAGTCGGCCGAGGCCACCATTTCGAACGGCATCCTATTGCTTGGGAACCGGATCAACCCAGCCTATCACGAGTTCTTGCGGTCACTCGCGTCAGCAAGACCCTCGCGTTCAGCTTCGTTTCCCCGAATTGGGTCTATTCAGACGCCACGGTGATTTTTGCCACTGACCGCCCATCCATCTTCGCGACGCTTCAAAGCAACATCCACGCCGTATTTGCATGGCAACATGCATCACGCCTGAAGAACGACTTAAGGTATTCGCCTACAGACGCTTTGGAACCATTTCCATTTCCAGTTGCTGAAAACTCAAACGAGCTTCATTCCTTGGCCGTCGAGCTGGATGATCTTCGTCGCGAGGTCATGACCGCAAAAAATTTCGGGCTCACCAAGTTGTACGGCGAAATGCATTCGAGCGAAATCTCTGCTGCGGACATAGCTCGGATGAGGGAGCTACATCGCGAGATCGATCGCAGCCTCACCATTGCCTATGGTTGGGACGACTTGGAGCTGGAGCATGGGTTTCACGAGGTAGCGTATCTGCCCGACAATGATCGGACCCGTTTCACAATTTCAGAGGCCGCCCGTGCTGAGGTTCTTCGCCGCCTCTCTGAGCTGAACAAGCACCGCCATGATGAAGAGGTTGAAGACGCGCCAGCCACTACATCAAGCGGCTCTACACGGACACGGACCCCCAAAGTGTCAGGTCAAGCCGAGCTCGGCTTTGACGCTCCTGCGCAGAACAGGCCGGGGTCAATAAACAGCGTAGGCTCCGCGGCCGACAAGATATTGTCTCATCTCAAAGCGCGGCGTTCCTGGCTGAGCAAGTCAGACATCCTCGCGTATGTCGACATCCCTGACGGCCAGTGGAATGCCGCGATCAACGATCTGCTGGCGCGCGGCACCGTCGAACGTCAAGGCGAGCGTCGCGGCACCCGCTATCGCATTTCCGAGAGTGATTGAAGATGACCGAGTTGATCAAACAAGCCGACCCCCAGCATGCCGCGTGGATCATCCGCGGCGAGCCTTCCTCCACCGGATACGCCGTCCGTCTTGACCTCGGTCCAACCGACGAAAGCGCGGTCGCACCGGGCGATTGGGCGATCGTCGTCGGGGCCGACGATGCGGCGAGGATCGTCGCCCGCATTCTGCGCATTCGGTCGGATGCCGATGGTCGGACCATCTATTTCGATCAGGCTAAAGCCGTCGACCCAGCAGTTCCCTTAGCCGCGCTCGGCTTGACCGCGCCGGGTGCACCGGCGACACGGCTGCCATGGGGTGATTTCCTGCGCGCCCTCCCGTTGCTCGGCGCGGCTTCCCCCGGCGCGGTGCCACTGATTCAGGACGTGACCTACGTTCGCGATCTTCTCGAGCTTTCCGTGCGCGATGACCTGCTCGGCCCCGCGGAAGGGCCGCACGAGTTGATCAAGGACATGAGCGTCCGCGATCGTTACCTCGTCGGCAAGTTGGCGCCCCGACGGCCGGGTGATGATCAGACCGCTCAGGTGGAACCGGCCTCCGCCGCCGATGAGGCAGGCGACCTCAAGGAAGAGCGGACCGCCTCGCTGCACGAGCCGGGGGCAGAATTCCCGAGTGCCACCGGCCGTGTGGAGCCCGAAGACGACGCGCTCGACGAGATCGACACCACGAACAACCAGTCACTCGTGCCTTCGAGCATGGGGCTGACGTTCTGCGTTGCGCCCGATGTTCAGACGTTGGCGGTGGATGCCCGTTGGGGCCGTTATGAGCGCGTCCCGAATGATGAGCATGACATCACCAAGACCCGTCGCAATCGCCAGACCGGCCGAGAGGAAGAGGTGAAGGTCAGGGTCTGGCGCCGCATCCCTTGTGGCGGTGTCGTCTCGCTGCCGCTCGTCGACGGTCAGATCAAACCTTCCACTCCCGACCCCGACCAACCCGACGTTCGTCTTCAGGGCACGGTTCGGACGAACGCCAAAGGCGAACGTCTCGTCACTCTGTTCCTCGTAAACGGACAGATGGAGCCGGACGACAACAAGGATCGCGCATGGCTGTTCCAGCCGGAAATCACCGTCGAGGCCCCCGAAGATCACGGTGACAGGTCGGTCTTTCGGCGTCGCCCCTCCAACGAAGTTGTAGTCGACGACCCGGAGCGTGACCGTCTCGCCCTCATCTATCGCAACCGGCTCGAGTTCGCGGTCGGCCACGGAGTGTCCGTTCACGCTGATACGACGCCCGAGGAGCCGACGAAGGCGCATCGCGTCAGAACCGAGATCATCCCGCGCTACGAAGTCGCTGTCACCGAAACGCCCGGGCTTGACCCCAGGGACCGTCCAGCCATGCGGCGCATGGTCGACGAGGGTTGGCTCGACATGACGCGGCTGGCGGAGATGGCGTCGGACGCGCTGCGCGAAGTCCTCTCCTGCCTCGTCGACGACTACGCCGTCTGGATCGGTGAGCAGAAGGCCCGGCTGGGGTCCGAGATCACCGGCTTCGACGATCCGGGCAAGGACGTCATCGAGCGCTGCGAGGACATCCTGCGCCGCCTTCGAGAGGGCATGGGCACGCTTTTCGCCGATCCGAAGGCGCTGGAGGCATTCCGCTTCGCCAACCGGTCCATGGCCATGCAGCGTGTCCGAAGCATCTACGCTCTGAAGCGCAGACGGAACGAAGCCGTCGACGTGGCCACTTTGGACGTACCGGAGAACAAGTCGTGGCGCCCGTTCCAGCTGGCGTTCCTGCTCTTGTCGATCCCGTCGCTCTCTGATCCGACTCACCCGGATCGGACGAAGCCAGTCGAGGCGTTCGCCGATCTCCTCTGGTTCCCGACGGGTGGTGGTAAGACCGAAGCCTATCTCGGTGTGGCGGCCTTCGCTATGGCCATGCGCCGATTGAAGGATGATCTCGGCGGTCTCGACGCATCACGTGGTCTCGCCGTCATCATGCGGTACACGCTGCGACTGCTGACTCTGCAGCAGTTCCAGAGGGCGACGACGCTGCTCTGCGCGATGGAGGTCATCCGTCGTGCAGACGACAAGACCTGGGGCAAGGAACCATTTACGCTCGGTCTCTGGGTCGGCAATCGCGTGACACCGGGCACGACAGACGCGTCTCACCAGGCTGTCGAAGCCATTCGAAACAACGACCGCAACAAGGCGGGCATCGCTTCGCCTGCACAACTGACAAGCTGCCCTTGGTGCGGTTCGGAGATCTCCGGAGGTCGCGACATCGAGGTCGACAGGATCGCCGGCCGAACGCTGATCCACTGCGGCGACAAGCTGGGCGGCTGCGACTTCTCGAAGGCGAATTCCACTGGGCAGCCTCACCCGGGGCTTCCCGTGAAAGTCGTCGACGAGGAAATCTATCACCGCCCGCCGACGATGATGATCGCGACCGTGGATAAGTTCGCGATGATGGCCTGGCGCCCCGAGGTCCGGAACCTCTTCGGCCGCGTCGAGCAGGAATGCGGACGCCATGGCTTGCTCTGGCCGAGCCACGACTGTGGCACCGGGCACCGAGCGAGGGGGGCATATCCGGCCGCCAGTGTGAAGCCGGTCCGCGCAATCCGACCACCAGATCTGATCATCCAGGACGAGTTCCACCTCATCAGCGGTCCGCTGGGCACCATGGTGGGTCTCTACGAAACGGCCGTCGACGAGCTGAGCAGCTGGGCACTGGGCGACAAAAAGGTTCGCCCCAAGGTCGTCGCGTCCACCGCGACCGTGCGGCGGGCTGATGATCAAGTCCGTAATGTTTTTATGCGCCGTATCTCGGTGTTCCCGCCTTCGGGCCTGGACGTCGAAGACAATTTCTTCTCGGTACAGAGGCCCATCCGCGAGAAACCTGGCCGACGGTACATGGGTATCTGCGCACCCGGTAGCTCGCGTCCCGCAGTGCTGATCAGGACCTACACGGCGTTCCTGACCGCCGCGCAGGCGCTATTCGATCGGTTTGGCCCGGTGGCCGACCCCTATATGACACTCGTCGGCTACTTCAATTCGCTGAGAGAACTCGGCGGGATGAAGCGTTTGGCGGAAGACGACGTCCAAACGCGTTCCTTCCGTGTCGATATGAGCCAAGTGGACCGACCTGGACTCGCGCAGCGGCGGGTCGAGGAAATCAGCGAACTGACGTCTCGCGTCTCCAGTCAGGACATTCCTCGACACCTCGATCAGCTTGAGGTTCCTTTCGATGGCACCTTCGACCCTGCACTAGGCAAATGGGTAACCAAT
This sequence comes from uncultured Phycisphaeraceae bacterium, assembly GCA_964543335.1. Classification (GTDB taxonomy): domain Bacteria; phylum Planctomycetota; class Phycisphaerae; order Phycisphaerales; family UBA1924; genus JANSXG01. Next base: position 10,023 of record CAZIXS010000077.1, read on the forward strand.
AGGAAGCCAGGGGAGGCCCGGCCGATTGATGCAGTTCTCGCGACGAACATGCTGTCGGTCGGTGTCGACGTGAATCGCCTCGGAGTTATGGTCGTAAACGGCCAACCGAAGGGAACGGCCGAGTACATCCAGGCGACCAGCCGTGTGGGCCGAACGCCGCCAGGGCTGGTGGCCACAGTGCTGACCTGGGCGCGGCCTCGGGACTTGTCGCATTACGAGACCTTTGAGCATTACCACGCGACCTTCTATCAGCACGTCGAAGCTCAATCCGTTACCCCGTTCTCACCGCGGGCGTTGGACCGAGGGCTCACCGGCGCGATGCTGTCCATCATGCGTCACACCTACGATCCCTTCGCGGCAAATGACGGCGCTGGTGCCATGAACAGTCCGAGCCGAAAAGAGATGTTGGATACGATCGGCGCCGTTGCCGCTCGCACCTGGGAAGTCACCGAAGACTCGGGGAAGAAGACCCTGACAGAAGCCGAGATGAAGAGCCGCGCCGACGATTGGGCCAATGAAGCGGGCGTGGGCGGCCGTACGCTCGTCTACCAGAAGCATGGCGCAGGACCCACCGCCTATCCGCTGCTTTCTGCGCCGGGCATCAAGCCTTGGACCGACTGGACGGTTCCGATGTCCATGCGCGAAGTCGAGCCCGGTGTCAGGCTCGTGATGGAGGACGACCGTTCGACGAGTGATCCGACTTGGAGATCGCGGGTGACGCAGCCACAGGAAGATCAGCAATGAGCAGGACACCCGTAGGAGAAATTCGACCGAGCCAGTTGCTTTGGACCTACGGCCCGGGAGCCTTGATCGACCTCCCGAACATGTCCGTGGTCACGATGGGGATCGACCGCTGGGAGAAAGACAGGTGTCAGCCGATCCAAGAGGCACGGTTGCTCGCCAACGTCCGGAGCGTGCTCGGGCCCCAAGTCGATTCATTGCGTATGCCGCCCGTGGGCGAAAGGGATATCACAGACCCATTTTCGGCCGCCGCGCTGATCGGCGTGCCCGTTAAGCCCTTCCCGCGGTGGCTGCGCTGCGTGAAATGCGGCCTGCTATCGCCCTATGACGCCGGGTTGTTCAAGCTTAAGGAAAACAGGTATCGGCCCGAGCTGACTCGTTTCGTCCATGAGGGCTGTCGCGGTTCGAATAACGATCAAAGGGCAAGGGACGCCGATGCTGTTCCTGCCCGCTTCCTCATGGCGTGCCGTGCTGGCCACCTTGATGACTTTGCCTGGCACTGGTTCGTTCACGGCGGACCTAGCACTTGCCGCGCGACGCTGAGGTTTTTCGAGAGCGGCGCATCACTTCAAACCGAGAACCTGTGGGTCAAATGCGACGGCTGCGGCGCATCGAAGAACATGGCGCAGGCGTTTGGTCAGGCAGGTCGCGAAAATCTTCCGGGGTGCCGCGGGCGACACCCGCACATCGATAAGTTCGAAGACGATTGTACAGAAGACCCTCGTGCCATCCTGCTTGGGGCAACAAATGGTTGGTTTCCCGTAACGCTATCGGTCTTGGCCATACCGCAAACTGGAAGCCCGCTTGCGCAGCTAGTCGCAGACGGCTGGACTTTCTTCGAAGACGTTAGCTCCGCCGCAGAGGTCGCGTTCGTCGCGAAGACCCTTAAGAAGACCGCACAACTTCCCGGCATCGAAAAATATACCGACGAGCAGATTTGGACCGCCATCGAAACCCATCGCAATGGTGGAGCGGTCGTCGATCAGAGTGATCTGAAGGGACCCGAGTGGGATATCCTGACAGATGACAACCCGCCCACAGATTATCCGCACTTCATGAGCAAGAAGGTTGGCACTCCTCAGGGCTTCGGTACGGCGATCACACGCGTCCTCTTGCTGGAGCGCCTTCGTGAGGTGAATGCACTACTGGGCTTTACTAGGGTTGAGTCCCCAGACGAAGGCACGGGAGACGACGCAGCCCCAAGGGCTCCACTCGGACGCGCCGCGCCGAACTGGGTTCCGGCCACACAAGTTCACGGCGAAGGTATTTTCATCCGTTTCAACAACGAAGCGTTGAAGAGTTGGGCGGACAAGGATCCAGTTAAAGCGCTTGATACTCGGCTCAAACAAGGCCACCGAGGATGGCGTCAAAAGCGAAACCTCGATCCGAACGAAGGTTACCCGGGCGTTCGTTATGTCATGCTGCACACCCTCGCGCACATGCTGATCCGGGAACTTGCGCTCGAGTGCGGCTACAATGCTGCGAGCATTCGCGAGCGGATCTATGCGGAGGTCGATGACGGCAAGGATCAGGCTGGATTTCTCATCTATACCGCTGCGGCAGACTCCGATGGCACGCTCGGGGGACTGGTGGAGCTCGGCAAGCCCGAGAACCTCGGTCGTCTTTTACGCCAAGCGCTTGACCGCGCCCACATCTGCGCCTCCGACCCTCTGTGCGCGGAACACGATCCTAGCAAGGATCAGTCGCTTCACGGCGCAGCTTGTCACGCTTGTTCGTTCGTCTCGGAAACGTCTTGTGAGAGGGGAAATCGCCATCTGGATCGGTCGCTCGTCGTGCCCACGCTCGAACACCCCGACGCAGCATTCTTCCAGACCGCCTGATGGAAACGATGCTGATCGCCGCCACGGATCTCGTGGCCCTGTTGTCGCCATCAAGGATCGAAGCACTTGCTGACCGTATCCGCGGCTCGCTATCTGCTGATCGAGATGGGAACCTGCACCAGATCGTGAGCACGCCGGCTGCTCGCGCGGCCCTTGATCGCTTAATCGTCGCCTGGCAACAGACCGAGATTTCAGGCGATTTGCTGGCTGGGATCTTGGTCGGTGCAGCCTTCGCCCGGCAGCAGGTGCAGCGCGATAACAGCGTCGAACTGGTTTGGACGGGCCCAACGACCCCCTTCGTCCCCACCCGCCGAACAGAGCAGGTACTTTTAGATTTGATCCATAGCGCCACACGGGATCTCTTTCTTGTCAGCTTCGTTGCGTATGATGTCTCCTCGGTAGTCGATGCATTGAATGCCGCAACCACTCGCGGAATTGACACCAGAATACTGTTGGAGACATCCACCAGCCACGGCGGGAGCCTGTCCGTCGATCCCGTTTCGACGATGCGAAGCTGTGTTCCTTCGGCGTCCTTGTATGTCTGGACTGACCGACCCTATCCGTTTGTCGAAGGAAGGGTTCACGCAAAGGTGGCTGTCGCTGACGGCAATTCGGCATTCTTGACCAGCGCGAACCTTACTGGACACGCACTCGAAAAAAACATGGAAGCCGGCGTTATCATCCGTGGAGGAAATGTGCCGAGCAGTCTTCGTGAGCATCTTCATGCCTTGATCCAGACCAGAGTTATCCGGCCAGCATAACCTGCGCCGTTTTCTCGCCCGATCTTTCCTTCAACCCGACTACCACCATCCCCGTCAAATGCCAGACCGCCGCCATCATGATCCCCATATTGAAGGCGAACTCGTTGGCGCAGCTCTGCTTGAAGAACTCGCCCTCGAGGAACATGCAGGACCCTTTGCAGAGCTGAACAACGGGGCATGACATGCATTCCTCTCGGAAGGCAAAATGCGTCGAGGTATTGAGCGCGATGGCGTCGAAGTCGATCACATGACCGATCTTGTGCGCCCCCTTCGCACCGGTGTTCTGGCAGGTCATGACGTTCCCGCGCAGGTCGACAGCAATGGCGTCGGGACTGTCCATCCCGCATTTCTGGCCCAGGGCCTCGATCGGCCGCCGGCGCTGGATAGAGGCGTAGAACTCGTTGATGCGCTCGCCGAGGCCAAAAGCGTTCGGGTCCTCAACTAATGCTTCGAAGATCGACCGCGTCAGGCTGTTCAATTCGGCCGACTCGAACCGCCCTGTCCCTACGGCGGTCGCGGCGTCATAGACATTCACGACGCCCTCGAGCCCGACGAAGATGTCC
>CAZIXS010000078.1:0-13926 GCA_964543335.1 uncultured Phycisphaeraceae bacterium
GTCGCTGAGGACGTTCAGCGCGCGATCTGGTCCATCGAGGGCGAGAACGCGGGCTCGCTGTCCGCTGCTGCCCAGCAGCTCGTGGACGACGCTATCGCGCTCTTCCCCGACACTACCGACAACGCGATCACCAGCGGGAACTTCCCGAACATCCGTGTTCTCAACCCGTTCCGCATGAACAATGGTGTGCGTCAGGAGCTCCAGTCGCAAATCATCCTGATCCCGCTCCCGACCGCCTCGGGCATGGCGCTCGCCGGCCTCGCGCTCGTCGGTGGCATCCGTCGTCGCAAGTAAGCTCGCGATGACCGCGTCGAGCCCCGGCCATCACTTGCCGGGGCTCCGACGCCTGTCAAAGTCTTCGGCCGCAGTGCCGAAGCCATGACGGTCCACGCTCTGCGTGAGGATCCCCGCAGTCGCCCGTCGTGAAACCCATCAAACCGTCGCCTGGCATGCGGGCGATACCCCAACCAGAATGACATGCACTCTCCGGAGCCGGGCCACAGCGCCCGGCTCTGTTCGTTTTGCCCGGCGCATCCGACTCCCCCGGCGCATCCGACTCCAGAGTTATCGGCCCGCACAATTTTTGAGCAGCATTGCCCAGTTCCACAACGAGTCCTTTGAAGCGAACCGGGCTGATCACATAATCAGGTGGTTTGTGAGGCGCAATCGCCAAACGCCGCCCGCGATGGTCCCAGAACCGTTCGCAGCGTCACATAACCTCTTGCTGGGCAGAACTTTACATCAATAGGCGACTTGCCCTCCCCCCGAATCAGGTCATCATACAGGCACGGTCAATCACCGACCGCGCGACCATTTCAGTTCCATGGCCGCACACGTTGAACTGAAGAGATATGGGGAAGAGAGACATGACCAAGAGCATCACCATCGCAGCCCTCGGGCTCCTTGCCGGCGCATCCGTCGCCAGCGCACAGAACCTTTCGTTCGCGTACTCGCCGTTCCGTGAGTCCGGCTTCAACGGGGGCGAGTTCGTCTCGAACCTCTCGAACGGCACCAGCTACCGCAGCTTCTGCCTCGAGTTCAACGAGCCGATCCAAGTCAACCCGAACCAGACCTACCTCTACACCATCGACACCGTCGGCGCCATCGCCGGCGGCGTCTCCGGCGGCAACCCGGACCCGGTCAGCTCCGCCGCTGCTTCGATCTTCGTCGACTGGTTGCGCGGAGTCATCGACAACAACACCGCCAACTCCACCGCCGTCCAGCAGGCGATCTGGGCGATCGAGGGCGAGATCAACTCCAACACGCTCACCGGCACCGCGCTCGCCCTCTACAAGGACGCGACCACCAACTTCTCGACGACCGACAACGCCGTCACGGACAACCCGGCCTTCAGCAACATCCGCGTGCTGAACCCGTTCCGCGTGAGCTACGACGGATCCATCCGTCGCTTCCAGTCGCAGATCATCCTGATCCCGCTCCCGACCGCCTCGGGCATGGCCCTCGCCGGGCTCGCCCTGGTCGGCACGCGTCGCCGTCGCTGATACCAGACTCCCATCTTTCCTGCCATCACGACGCAGGGCCGAGCGCTTCTCACGCTCGGCCTCGTTGCGTTTTCGATCTCCTTCTCCCCTCGAGGGAGAAGGTGGTCACACGCGGATTCAGCGTGTGACCGGATGAGGGGGCGGTCCGAGTCTTCCGACCAGGCTGGACCAGCCGGGCTCGGGGGTCCCATGGCCGCCCTCTTCAGGCGGCTATGCGAACCTCGCCGAGATTTCCCGAATCGCCTGCCCCCCGCGCAGCGGATTCCCTCACCGCCCCGCGTACTGCTTCTCGTAATACTCCCGGTACGCGCCGCTCTTCACGCGCTTCCACCAGTCGGGGTGATCCACATACCACTTCACCGTCTCTTCGAGCGCTTCGGGCCACGCCGAGCGCGTCGGCTGCCAGCCGATCTCGCCCTTGAGCTTCGTCGGGTCGATCGCGTACCGCCGGTCGTGGCCCAGACGATCCTCCACATGGCGGATCATGTCTTTGCCCTTGCCCATCAGCTCGAGAATCAGGTGCGTGAGTTCGAGGTTCGTGCGCTCGTTGTTGCCGCCGACATTGTAGATCGAGCCCGCAGCGCCCTTCTCCAGGACCGCGATGATCGCCTCGCAGTGGTCGTCCACATGCAGCCAATCGCGGATGTTCAGCCCGTCGCCGTACAGCGGAACCTGCTGGCCCTCGATCAGGTTCGTCACGAACAGCGGGATCACCTTCTCGGGGAACTGGTAGGGCCCGAAGTTGTTCGAGCAGCGCGTCGTCCGCGTGTCGAGCCCGAAGGTCTCGTGGTACGCCTGCACCAGGAGATCCGCCCCCGCCTTCGACGCCGAGTACACACCCCGCGGCTGGATCGGCGTCTCCTCCGTGAACATCAATTCCGGCTGGTCCAGAGGCAGCGAGCCGTAGACCTCGTCGGTCCCGACGAAGAAGAAGATGGGCGCCTTCCCGCCGTCGCTCTTCACGCGCCGCACCGCGTCGAGCATCACCTGCGTGCCCTGCACATTGCTGGTGATGAACGGCCCGGCGTCGAGGATCGAGCGATCGACATGGCTCTCGGCCGCGAAGTGGATCACCGCGTCGCACCGCTTCACCAAGGGCTCGACATCAGCCATGTTTCGGATGTCGCCCTTGACGAACTCGTAGCGAGGGTCGTCCTCGATGTCCGTCAGGTTTTCGAGGTTGCCCGAGTACGACAGGCAGTCGAGGTTGATGATGCTCCAGCCCGGCCGGTTCTCGAGCGCGAAGCGCACGAAGTTCGAACCGATGAACCCGCACCCGCCGGTCACCAGCACCGTCGCATCATCCCGGATCGCTTTCTGACTCATCCCTGAACCCTTCCCTTGGTATGGCCCTTCATCAGGCCTGCTTCAGCCAGTACATCGCTCAAATGCTTTTCCCAAGGCCTCATCGGCCCGATCGCGTCTTCCGTTGCAGACAGATCCAGCACGCTGAACGCGGGTCGCTTCGCCGGCCTCGGGAACTGATCGCTCCCGCACGGCTTCACCATGCAGCCCGACCCGGTCATGGCCGCGATCGCCGCCGCAAAGTCGAACCAGGTGCACCGCCCAGCGTCGGTCGCGTGCCAGATTCCCGGCGCAACCTGGCCCTCCAGAAGCATCAGCGTCGTCGCCGCCAGCCCCTGAGCGCTCGTCGGTCGCCCGTGCTGATCGTTCACCACAGTCAGTTCGTCCCGCTCCGCCGCGAGCTTGGCGATCGTCAGCACGAAGTTCTTCCCCCACGGCGCGTACACCCAACTCGTCCGGACGATCAGCGCATCAAGCTCACCGGAATCGATCATCCGTTCGAGCGCGATCTCACCGGCTGCCTTCGACCTCCCGTAGGCATTCACCGGCTCCCGAGCCTCGTCGCAGCGGTAGGGGGGCGCCATGGTCAAGTCGCCGTCGCGCACACCATTGAACACATAGTCCGTCGAGTAGTGCACTAGCCGTGCCCCGGCCTCAGCGCACGCCTCGCCCAGAAGTCCGACCGCAAAGCCGTTGATCCGGGTCGCCTCGTCCTCGTGCGCTTCCGCACCGTCCACATCCGTGTACGCCGCGCAGTTGACCACGATCGACCATCCCTCGATCGCATCGCGGATCGAATCCGGATCGGTGATGTCGCAGGCATCGCGCCCGAGTGCCCGATGCTCGATCCCGCATTCCTCAAGCAGTTCACACCACGCGCGCCCGAGCATCCCGCTCGCGCCGAGCACGGCGATGCCATCGCTGGCGATTGGTCGCTCCCTGGTCATACCCGCTCAGCGAGCACCAGCCGCGGCGGGCATCTGCGCGTGGTTCGCGCCGCCCTCGGCCACCAGTTTCGAAGCACGCAGCAGGCTGTCGAAGGTGCCCGCGTCGGTCCACCAACCCTCAAGCGTCTCGTAGGTCAGGTCGCCGCGTTCGAGGTAGCGGTTGTTCACATCCGTGATCTCAAGCTCGCCGCGACCCGACGGCCTCAATTCGCGGCACATCTCGAACACATCGTTGTCGTAGAAATAGAACCCCGTCACCGCCATGTTGCTCGGCGGGTCGCTTGGTTTCTCGATGAGTTCGACCACGCGCTTGTCCGCGCCCTCGCCCTCGAAGCGGACGACACCGAAACGCTCGGGGTCCTGCACTTCCTTGAGCAGGATCTTCGCGCCGGTGGGCTGGGTGAAGAAGTCGCCCGCCGCCTTGCGGAGGTTCCCCTCGATGATGTTGTCCCCGAGGATCACGCAGATCTTCTCGCCGTCGGCGAACTCTTCCGCCAGTTTGAGCGCATCGGCGATGCCGCCCTCGCCCTCTTGGTAGGCGTACTCCAGGCGCTTGATGCCCAGGTGCTTGCCGTTCTTGAGAAGTTTCAGGAAGTCCCCGGCGTGGTCGCCGCCGGTCACGATCAGGATCTCGGTGATCCCCGCCGTCAGCAGCGACTGGATCGGGTAGTAGATCATCGGCCGGTCGTACACCGGCAACAGGTGTTTATTGGTCACATCGGTCAGCGGGCGCAGACGCGACCCCAGGCCTCCGGCAAGAATCACACCCTTCATACGATCCGTCCCTTTCCCTACCTCGTTCGGACCGACCATCCGGTCCCTCGCTCCCGGCGCCGCAACGCAGCAGCACCGACCTCCTCGGTATCGGGCATCCTCCGGGGTGGCTCCACCCCGATCAAGGCCGCCGAGCGATCCGCCTCCGGTCGCGCCACTATACCCGGCCCCGATCCCGGACTTCACGACGCTCCGAACCCCGCCCGGGTTCGGTGGCCGGAGATCAGCCGCACGCCGACCATCCGGGCCAACCGGTCACGCCCAGCCGGAGTCGCATCGCGTGGAGGTGATTCTGCAGCGTCGACTCGCTCACCCCCATCCGGCGAGCGATCTCCGGCGTGCTCCCGCCGCTGCAGCACTCGAGTAGCACCTGACGCTGCCTTGGCGTAAATTCGTCCATGAGATCCGCGATCCAGGGCATCTCGCCCGCCCGGACCACAAACCCCTCCACCGGGTCCGCAGGCCGTGGCTCCTCGCCTGCAGCTCGGTCCAGTGGTCTGGCCTTGAGCGTCCTCGGGTCCGGTTTGGGCTCCGTAATCCGATCGCGGCCATCGCCAAGCGCAGGGGAGTCTTCAGAATGGGATCGATTCGATTCTTGTGGTGTGCGTTCCATGACCCAAGCGTCCGATCCACGCTCGGCGTTTCCTCTCACTTGAGTCGAATCCGCGGGAATGCCAGGAACCTGTGAGGCCTGCAACGGTCGGGAAAACCCCAGAGCCCAATACCCAAGGAAATCAGCCCGGCTGGCGAGGCAGTTTTTTACGATCACGGGTTGCGGCAACCCTGAACGGGGTATATTCTGATACTGTTCAGAACAGTTCAGAACAGATAAGGAGTTCCCATGAGTCATCCCGTTTCGCCCACCTCTGTCATCGCGGCCATCGCCGTTTCCCTCGCCGCGTCCGGCGCTTCCGCCCAAACCATCTCCTCGACCGACTTCTCCAGCGGCACCAACGGCTGGCAGGGCAACGGCGGCGCCGAGGTCCAGAGCGACGGCCTCAACGACTACTTCCGCATCCCCGGCGTCACCGACATGTTCTGGTTCGAGTACGCCAACAACACCAACCCCGACATGCTCGGCGACTACGGGGCCAAGGGCGACCTGCTCGAACTCAGCTTCGACATGCAGTCGAACCACATCACCTTCTTTGGCAACCCCGTGGACCGCTCGGTCATCTTCGAACTGCGCAACTACGACCTCGGCAACGACTTCTACCCCTACGCCTCGGTCCTGTTCAACATGGGCACCATCTCCGGCAGTGGCCAGGACTGGACCAACTACTCACTCACCTTCGACCCCAACTCCGAAGAACTCCCCGCCGGCTGGCAGCCCTACGGCGCCGAAGACAGCGAAGGCAACTGGGTCCTGCCGCGCGATGTCACCTTCGCCGACCTGATCTCCGGCGTCGATGAGGTCGTCATCCACAGCGCCGAACTCGGCTTCTTCTACCCCTTCACCAACTTCGACATCGCCATCGACAACATCACCCTCCGCGCAGTCCCCGCGCCCGGATCACTCGCTCTCCTCGGCGTCCCGGCCCTCCTCGCCGGACGCCGCCGTCGCCGCTGATCCCTGCAGTCAGCGCAGCAAAGAGCCCGGCCGCTCGGCCGGGCTCTTTGTGTGTGCGATCGGTAGTGTCCTCAGCAGCTCGTCCCAAACTGCGCCAGCACCAGGTTCAGATCCTGCAGATTCACCTGCCCATCGCCGTTGATGTCCGCGGCGCTACCCACGGGCACGAAATTGCCGAAAATCGCGAGCACGCGGTTCAGGTCCTGCAGATCGACATTGCCGTCACCGGTCACATCCGCGCACAGCGGCCCGTCTTCGGCCACCTTCTCGAACAGCACGCCGTACGCCCGCATCGAGATGAAGGTGTTCGAGCTCGACTGCTGCGTCACCGTGATCGCGCCGCCGGCGTACTCGATTTCGCCGATCAGAACCCACGCATCCCCGCGGAAGTTCTGGTCCACGAACGCCTGCGTCGAATCGATCGAACTCTCGATCGTGTAGGTCACCGTACCGCCGCTCACATTCTCGGTGTAAGGCCACGACGCGTACACGCGGTAGGTCCCCGGTCCGCCGCCCAGCTCGCCGGTCGCCGTGTTGCCCTCGCCAAGAGGCGTCCCCGGCGCGAGCACCAGGTTGTCCGCCTGCGAGTCCGGCGAATAGGTGTACACATAGGTGTCGACGACATTCACGCCGTTCCCACCGAAGATGCTGTCACCGCCGGTCCCGCCGACCACGCTCGCCGAAGCGCTCTGCGACGCCGTCGTCGTATCGCCACCGAACGAGAAGCCGGGGTTGTAAACCAGGACGCCGTTGTCCAGGCCGTCCGTATCGATCTCCAGGATGAACCCCGCCCCGGCCACCGACGCCAACGCCACCAGCCCGCCAAAGGTCACACCCCACGCCATCACATTCTTGCGCATTTCACTCTCCTCCTGTCTCAACTATGCGCCGCAACCACGCCGCGGCTACCCAGCAGGCGGAAGCCGCAGGCAAACGGTGACATTGGCCAAGAGATGTTCCATGGCCGCCCTCTTCAGGCGGCTATGTCTTCCCTCCTTCTCCCCTCCGAGGGAGAAGGGGGCCGCAAAGCGGACGGATGAGGGGGCGGTCCGAACCTTCCCACCATCGGGGGTGGCATGGCCATGCAAAGCATGACTATGCCGGGTGCCACGGGTTGACCCAAAGGGCAACCCGTGCCCTCACGCCTTCCACCCAAAATTTACCCAAACAAATCTCTTGACCCGAACACAACCCGAGCGCATCATGGCAGCATGAAGACACCACCCAACCCCAAAGCCGCCACCCCCTCGCCCCAAACCCTCGACACGCTCCTCCGCGCCCTCCTCGACGGCGACATCCCCTTCCCAGACCTCGCCGCCCGCCTCGGCCTCTCCATCGCCGACCTCGCCGCACTCATCACCAGCCCTGAGGTCGCCCGCACCATCGAAACCCTGCGCGAGGCTCTCATCCAGCGTTCCCGCCTCCTCAGCGTCACCAGCCAGACCGCCGCCCTGAACGCACTCTGCACCGTCATGGACGAACTCGGCGAAGCCCCCGCCAAACGCGAAACCCTCGAAGCCGAAAAAGCCGCGGCGGAAAAGCAGTCCAACACCCCCAAAGCCGAAGCCGCCGCCAAAGCCCTCGCCACCCTCGAAGCCCGCGACAAACAACTCGCCGAACTCTCCCGCAGCGCCCGCGCCACCCTGACCTTCGCCCGAGCCACTCGCCAAGACACGCGATACGACTTTCCAGAACAAACCCTTCGCCTCGCGGGCGGCAGCGAGTAGGCTAAGTGGTAGAACCTCTCCAAAGGAGACGCCATGAAGCACCTGCTCGCTGCCCTGATCGCAGTCTTCCTCCTCACCGCACCAATGGCGTCCGCCGCAAGCGATGTCGTGGCCTCGGTCCGATTCGTCGATCACGAAGGCAACGGGATCAGCGGCCTGATGCTCCACATGCACTGGCGAGATGACGGTGCTGATCCATTGACCAGCGATTTACGTTCCACGAACGGGCGAATCGGTTTTCATCGCGTGACTACCGACGAGAACGGGGTAGCGAAGTTCCTCTTCTTTCTCGATCCCGAAGAGCGTAATGGAGTCATCGCCCCCGAAACGCAGGCCGTCCTTTACCCGGTCTTTGGTATTCCGGCATGGGTGACCGAGGAAGAGGAACAGCATGACGCGGCAGCACTCGGCGAATTCGATGCGTTCTTCGCACGAGAAACGCAACGCGAAAGGGAGGAGTACCTGCGACACGCCGAACTCCGTCTCCAATACCCCCTGCGCGCGTACTACCGTTTCACCGGGGAAGAATTGCTCAGCAGCGCCGCTGTCGTACACGTGCCCGAATCGGTCGCCATCACTTTCGAGTACTCCGAAGAGCTTCGAGAACACTCGCAATATCGACCGAGCTTCCAGGCAAACGGCGCGTTCATAGTCAGCGGGACCTACACCGGTGAACACCGCACACTCCTGATCCCCAAAGGCGAACCGGCGCAGATCGGTGTGATCGGCCTGCCGCCCAAGGAAATCTGGCCGGCGTCGATACAGCCCTGTTCCATCCTTGAGTACCCCGCCGACGAAACCGAGCGTGACATCCGCGTCGACTGGCCGCTGGAACCCGATGAGCCCGCCCGATTCGCGAAACTGCGCTACATCGCAATGCCCTGGCAGGACAAGTTCGTCACCGCCGCATTCGTAGAAACCAACGGCGACCAAGCCTTCAAGGCGTTTCTCGCCTATTACGACGAGGCCCGGCGAGACGGCTACGAGTTTCCCGTTCCCGCTGGCGAGTATGTGATCGTCCGCGACGCCGACTGGAACAGCCCCGTCGGCCCCAACGAATGGCGACCCGGCTCCGTCTTCGACACCATGCTCCGCCTCCGCCGCGGCGAAGAACTCCCGCACCTCAAACGCATCACCATCCCCGAAGGCGGCACCGTCGAACTCTCCTCCGAAGATTTCCTCGACCCGCCGGCCGAACCCGAAGCCGACGAACCGCAACCCGCCGATCCCCGCTAACCTCTCCCCGTGCGCCTCCTCGCCATCGATCCCGGACTCAAAGTCACCGGCTACGCCTGCCTCGAATCCGAGGGGCCGTCGCGACCCGTCACCATCGTCGAGGCCGGCTGCTTCCGCTTCTCGCCCAAGGCCTCCGTCGGCGAGCGACTCGTCGAACTCGATACCGATCTCGCCGACCTCCTCGAGCGCACCCGGCCCTCCGCCGCGGCGGTCGAGGCCCTCTTCAGCCACTACGCCCACCCGCGCCCGGCCATCGTCATGGCCCACGCCCGCGGCGTGATCATGCTCCGCCTCAAGGCCGCCGGCATCGACCCCGTCGAACTGCCCCCCAAGACCGTCAAGAAAGCCCTCACCGGCTCCGGCGGCGCATCCAAGGAGCAGATCCAGCGCGCCGTTCAAGTCGAACTCGGCCTCTCCGAACTGCCCGAGCCCCACGACATCGCCGACGCCATGGCCATCGGCCTCGCCGGCCTCTGGCGCAGCATCCCCCGGGCCTCGATCGGCTGAACCTTCGAGGCGGGCCGCGTACACTGCCCCTCCCATGACCACCAGTACCACCGATCTCAGAGCCCAAGTCCTCATCGTCGAGGACGAGGCCGACCACGCCGATGTCATGGCCGACGCCCTCAAGCGCCCCGGCCATGTCTGCACCATCGTCAACGATGTGCAGTCCGCCATCGAGGAACTCCGGGGCGGGGCCTTCGACATCGTCGTGACCGACCTGCGGATGCCCAACTCCGCCGCCTTCGCCACCGGCATCCCCGACCCGACCAATGCCGCCAACGCCTCCGGCACGGTCTCGGGCGACGGCGGCGATGCCGGCATGCGCATCCTCGATGCCGCCCGCCAGCTCCAGCCCGAGGCCGAGACCATCATGGTCACCGCCCACGGCGATGTCCCCACCGCCCGCGAGGCCTTCAAGCACGGCGTGTTCGACTTCATCGAGAAGCCCCTCGACCTCGCCCTGTTCCGCAGCCTCGTCAACCGCGCCGCCGAGACCGTCCTGCTCCGGCACTACTCCGCCCAAGAGGCCTCGGGCACAGAGGAACTCGTCCAGCACGCCGGCTTCGAGGGCATCATCGCGGGCTCCGAGGCGATGCGCCGCATCCTGAGCACCGTCAAGACCGTCGCCGCGTCGTCGCTCCCGGTTCTCATCACCGGCGAGTCAGGCACCGGCAAGGAACTGATCGCCAAGGCGATCCACACCAACTCCCAGCGCTCCGGTCAACGCTTCGTGCCGTTCAACTGCGCGGGCCAGAGCGAGTCGCTGCTCGAGAGCGAACTCTTCGGTCATGTGAAGGGCGCGTACACCGGCGCCGATCGCGACCGCCAGGGCGTCTTCGAGTACGCCGACAAGGGCACGCTCTTCCTCGATGAACTCGGCGACATGCCGCTGGCCATGCAGGCCAAGCTGCTGCGTGTGCTCGAGAACGGCGAGGTCGTGCGCGTCGGCTCCAACGACTCCCGCAAGGTCGATGTCCGCTTCGTCAGCGCGACCAACAAGGACCTCGAGAAGGCCACCAAGGACGGCTCGTTCCGTCAGGACCTGTACTTCCGCATCAAGGGTGCGCACATCCATCTTCCGCCCCTGCGCGAGCGCCGCGAGGACATCCCGCGCATCATCCGCCACGCCGCGGCGAAGTTCGCCGGCGAACTCAACCGCAGCGTCCCGAGCTTCACCGACGCCGCCGTCCTGCGACTCACCGCCTACGCCTGGCCCGGCAATGTCCGCCAACTGCTCAATGTCGTGCAGAACATGGTCGTGATGGCTGCGGGGGAGACCGACGGCAAGGATGTGCATGTCGATGTCCGCCATGTCCCCGCCGAGGTCCAGAACGAGCCCGAGGGCGATGGCGAACTCACCGGCACCGGCGAGGGCGGCTCGCTGGCCGGCACCAGCCTCGAAGCCCTCGAAAAGCGCGCCATCCGCGAGACGCTGAAACTCACCGGCGGCAACCGCGAGCAGACCGCCAAGCTCCTGGGCATCGGCGAACGCACGCTCTACCGCAAGCTCAAGGACTACGGCCTGCGCTGATCGACCCAGCAGCGACCTATCATCCATGGTGAAACCGCAAGCCGAAGCCAAGAAGACCCGCCAGCCCATCGCCTACACCATCGGCGCGCCGGTGGCGATCGTGCTGTTCATCGCGCTGCTCGTCGGCGCGATCTTCGCGGTCCGCACCAAGACCCCGACCGGCTCCGAACGCCGCGCCCAGGAGCAGCAGGTCGTCGAGGTGCTCCGCACCGAGATGCCTCAGGTCATCCCGCCCGACAACAGCGAGCTCGCCGGCGTGACCGTGTACGCCGAGGCCACCCTGCAGGTCGTCACCATCCGCGTGCACGGCGTGATGGACCCCATCCTCCAGAACGAGATCGCCGACCACCTCCGCCAGGCCCGCGCCGACGGCGTGTTCTTCAGCGCGGTCCTCCGCTTCCATTACCCCGAAGCGCGCCCCGAGGGCCTCGACCCCGATTCGCCGGGCGCCCGCATCCCGATCCACAGCGAATCGCCTCAGCCGTTCCGGGAGATCCGGCTCTGATCGGCGCGCTTGAGCGTCGCGCTGGTATGGTGGTGCGCAACCAGGAGGAGTGACCATGCGCCACGCGTTCCGTCTGATCGTTGCACTCGTTCCCGCCATCGCCGTGCTGCTCACCGGCTGCACCAACTACCGCTCGCTGAGTTTCCGGGTCGTGGACCTCGAAACCCGCGAGCCGATCGCCGGCGCGACCATCGTCGTCGAGCAGGGCCTCGGCGACCCGCCCTTCGGACCAAAGACGCACGACGGCACCACCGACGCCGATGGGGTCGCCAAGGTGCTCGCTGCGGACAAGGATTTCGTCGCCGTGAATGCCGACGCCGGCGCGTACCTGGGTGAGCGCTTCCGCATCCTGAACCCGCACAAGAGTCCCGAAGTCGAATCGACCTGCGTCAGCACCATCGAGATGCTCAACGACAGCGAGTACGAGGTGCGCCTGCTCAAGGGTCCGCAGACCGTGGTGACGCTGATCGTGCCGGACAACTTCGCGGGCAGCATCCGCCTGGAATACGGCGCGACCGACAACTGGGAGCCCGGCGATCGGCGCTTCAATGTGGTCGTGGAGGACCGCGTCGCGAAACTTCCGGCTTCGCCCGCGCTCGATGTGGCCCACCGCTTCGAAGCCCGGCGCGCCTCCGGCCAGCGGATCGCGGGCCCGCTTGGATCCTGGGAAGACACCGAGCCGCTCCGCTCACAGGTCCGCCTGCGCGGCCCCGTGGATGGCGTGCGCATCCCGGTCTATGTGATCGGCGATCTCGAGCGGTTCAAGAGCGTGATGAACGCGATGTACAAGTGATAAGAGTCCGGAGCTCGCGCTCCGGGCTCTTATTCGCGCGAAGAGCGGAATACACCCCGTCCGCACCCGCTTGGTCCCGCGTGAGACCATCCACTTACTGAATGGAGAAGACATGAAATCGATGAATCGACTGCCCTGGGTGCTCGCCGCGTTGCTGGGCGTGGTGTCGCTGGTGGCGCTGACGAACGCGAACGCTCAGACCGCGGCGGTGCAGAACGCGGCTCCATCGGACTCCATCGACCGGCTCGCGGTGCTCTGGACCTCGGGCGATCCGGAGGTTGCGCATCGGGTGTGCCTGATGTACACGCACGCCGCGAAGAACAACGGCTGGGCCGACGATGTCACGCTGATCGTCTGGGGGCCGTCCTCGCGTCTGCTCGCGGCCGATAAGGATGTGCAGGCCAAGGTGAAGCAGATGATGGCCGATGGTGTGCGCGTCGAGGCGTGCATCGCGTGCGCGAACTCGTACGGCATCGCCGATGACATCCGAGAACTCGGCATCGAGGTGAAGCCGATGGGCAAGCCGCTGAGCGACATGATGACCAGCGGCTACAAGATTCTGAACTTCTGATCGCGTGTGATCGCGGCGCATTCGACAGCGAATGACAGGTTGTGCACACGCGAGCGCGAATCACGATGTCGTGTTGATGTCATTTCAACGATGTCGCGCGTGTACGCGTGATTTCGCGCACGAACGCGGCGAGTTCGCGTGTGTATGCGCGAGCGCAAGAAAAAACCGTCGGTCGAGGGCTCCGATCCCCGACCGACGGCGTGCCACGGCTTTCGCCGCGAAGAAAGCTGGTACTCGACTCTCGTCGAGGGACGAATCATTCTGTGTGCGGTGGGCTTCTGGCCCGTCGTCACCAGTCCCATTAGGGTAGCGTAGTCATCGGCATTTGTGCGACCCCGCTGCGGGAGAGACTTTGCGGGAAGTGGTATAAGTCCTGTGTTGACAGGCAAATAGAAATCTGTCGAATTTCATGGCCTGTATTCCTACTGATAAATCGGTATCCCGTCATTTCGGCGGATTTGGATGGTGTTTGGATGTCAGAAACCGGGGCTGAGCCCAATGTCATCGAGGTCGGTCTGGGGCTCGTGGTCCGGGTCGATGGGGGCCCTGCGCGGGTTCTGATCACCCGCCGCCGGGCGGACACGGTCTATGCCGGCTACTGGGAGTTCCCCGGTGGCAAGGTCGAGCCGGGCGAGTCGCCGGAGGATTGTGCATCCCGAGAGGTCCGCGAGGAGGTCGGGCTGGTGGTGAAGCCGAGCCACCGGCTGGCGGTCGTCGAGCACACCTACGAGCACGGGCGGGTGCGGCTGAACGCCTGGGTCTGCCGCGAGGTGGAGACTGGGGGCGAGGCGAGGCCGATCGAGGTGGCGGATTGCCGCTGGTGCACGCTGGAGGAGATCCCCTGGGACGAGTTTTTGCCGGCGAACAGCGCGATTGTGCGGGAGCTCGCGGTGTATCTTGCACAGTTCGGATCGGAAGCGGGGGAGCAGGGCTGAGGACGCGGCACGCCAAGGTGCGGAGG
>CAZIXS010000079.1:0-13741 GCA_964543335.1 uncultured Phycisphaeraceae bacterium
GATCGCCAAAGCATGCAGAGCGGCTGCCTAGACGAGAATCGTTCCATGGCCATGCGCAGCATGGCTATGCGGGCTGCAGATCGAATGCGAGCCCGGAGCGCGAGCCCCGGGTACCTGTCTGCACGAATCGCACGAACACGCGGATGCCGGCGCTGGGTGCCGGGGCCTGAGCGAAGCGAAGTCCCCGCGAACCGCAGCATGTCGTGTGCCATGTTCAAACTCGTTTGAGCATGCTCTTCTGCACTGGATCCCATGCTCAAGCAAGCTTGAACATGCCACACTCCCCACAGTGCACCAGAAAAGTAAACCGCTGAACCCCGCGTTGGCGCGCGCCGGTTGGCTTCGGCATTTTCGCGCGCATGTGACACTTTGAAAAAATTTTCGCCCGGTACTTCCTGAAGATCCTCCCACGCGCGCACCAGCAACTCCGCATCGGCGCGCGCCAACCGGCTCCGCTCCCCGTGAGGGTGAGGGCTGCACACATTTCCCGCGGCCCACCCAAACCCTCTGGAGCCGCCATGCACACGACCACCAACCCCAACGGCAACCCCGAACTCCTCGCCATCCGCGAACAGCTCAAGCTCCACCGCCTCTACCTCAAACTCACCATGATCCGCGTCCAGACCAAGGCCCTCCAAACGCTCGAGCGCCTCATGGACGACCCCGAGCCCACAGGAAACGAGAAAGCCGACAAAGCCAAAGCCACCGAGCGCAACCGCCAACGCCTCGCGGCCAACCAAACCCTCATCCACTGCCGAACCGCCGAGCGCGAACAGCGCCTGTCCAAAGTGGGTGGCATGGCCATGCAACGCATGGCTATGCAGGACGCAGAATCACCTCAAAACCCCGAAGACATAGCCATGCCACCCGACAACAACGGGCACCAAAGATTAGAGCCCAATCGCGCAAGCGATGGGTGGCAAGCATCCATGAAGAACATGCTCACCGAATCCTTCTCCCCTCGAGGGAGAAGGTGGTCCTGTGCGGATTCAGCACAGGACCGGATGAGGGGGCGGCCCGAATCTTCCGACGATCAAAGCACACCATCGAAGGGTGCCATGGTCGGAGCCGAAGGCGCAGGCCATGCGGACTCGTCTGCGCAACCCCGCGCTTCCCATGGCCTTCGCCCGATCTCCGATCGGACTCAGACCATGCCACCCCAAGCTGTTGCACCCAAAGAGTTCGTCAAACCAAAGCACCCACGCCGCTCACGAAGGCGCAAGCGGCGTTGCTGAAATCCTCAGTCCACCGAGACCAGTTCCACCGCGAACACCAGGTCCGTCGAGGGGGGGATCTCGCCGCGCCCGTTCTCGCCGTAGGCCAGCCGCCACGGGATCTCGAGACGGCGCAGCTCGCCCACGCGCATGCCCGGAATCGCCTCGCGCAGGCCCCGGATCACGCCGGGGTCGTCCAGCGAGAACGAGAAGTCGCGACGGCGCCGGTCGGTGGAGTCGTAGATCTCAACACCGGACGCACCTCGGTCCAGCCCAGCCGCGAAGCGGATCGTCACCGAATCTCCCGCACCAGCGATCGTCGCGGCGTCATCACCCGACGCGCGGATCACGGTGTACACCACTTCCGCGGTCTCGCCGCTCGCCAGCGTCACCGGCAGCACCACGCGCTCCAGATCTTCCGGAGCCGCTCGCGTGGTGTGGTCCTCGATGGTCAGCGGCGCAGACGCGGTCACCGCAGCGGGCGCGGCGTCCTCACGCTCGCACCCGACCAGAGCGGCAGCGACAAAAAGACCGGCGAGCGCGGGCAGTGCGGATCGGTTCATGGCACCATCGTATCCATCAGCTGGCCCATCAGCGGGCCAATCAGCGGGGCACCAGAGGCAGCGCCTCCGGCTCGGACAGCTGCTCCGCCTGCGGCTCCTCCTGCGACTGGGCATCCTCGGCCTCGGGCACGACATCGCTGGGCACGATCGGGCGGATGGTCTTTGGATCGATCCGCGGCTTGCGATCCGGGTTGTCCGGCGCGGGGGCGCTCAGGATCACGCTGTTGCGATACCCCGACACGATCACCAGATCATCGAGCATCGCCAGCGTGGAAGGATCGCCCTGCAGATCGATGCCCGCTTCAGCGACCGCCCGCCCATCGGGCAGGGTGAACAGCGTGAGGCGGTAGCGATAGTAACTCTCGTCCACCGGGACACCATCCCGTGAGATGTGCACGAAGTGCGAATCGCCAAACGCCGCGGGCAGCACCATCATCTCTTCGGCGGCTGTGTCCGCACCGACGGTTTCGCCCTCGGCGTTCAGCACCACGACGCCGCGCTCGGTGGAGATCGCGAAGTGTCGTGCGAGATCGGTGACCTCGATGCGTCCGAAGCCGCGATCCAGCCGACCCCGCACATCGAGCGGCTCGGGTGATACGGTGCCCGAGTCCGGCTCGATCACCCAGATGTCGTTCTGCGCACCGCGCACGATCAGCTTGCCCAGCAGCGGCATGCCGATGCGGCTGGCGGCCAGCGAATCGGCCTGGTTGCGCCAGCGCACCATGCCCCGGTGCGCATCGAGCGAGACGATGCCGTCGTCCACACCGAGGATCGCCTCGGCCTCGGGCGTGACGCGGACCCAACGGATCGCCACCGGCTCATCCCGCAGGTGCAGCGTGCGACCGGTGCGGGACTCGAGCACCTGCACGACCGCGGGGCGATCCTCGGGGCGATGGTTCACATCGAACCACTGGTCGGGCCCGAGGTTCGAACCGGCCACGACGATCAGGCCAGCCGCGGCATCCACATCGTGCACCACATCCATCAGATCGGTGCGGGTCCAGAGTGTGCGCCCATCGGAGAGGTCGATCGCCAGCGCCCGCCCGCTCCGCTCGAACATCGAGATCGCGCCCGAGTCGAAGTTGTAGATAATCTCGTTGATCCGCACGCGCGAGCGCAGAGGCGTCTGCACGCTCGGTACGCGCGAGGTCTCGGGCTGGGTCAGGGGCTCGAGATCGAACTGAGCCCGGAAGGGCTTGGAATCCCAGAGGATCTCGCCGGTGTCCAGATCGCGGCAGCGGATCACATGGTCCACATTCTCGGCGCGGTCCACGATCGTCGCGAGGATCAGTCGATCGCCCTCGATGCGCAGCGGCAGTTCATCGCGCACATCGCCCCAGAGCTGAACGAGGGCCGGCCCTTCTTCGGACGGAGCGAACACGCCGATGCGCGAGTCCGTTCTTCGCATCACGATCCGATCGGTGCGGATCTCCGGGCCGGGTGCTTCCAGCCGGGCGACCACCCATCCTTCGAGCGTGGAACCGGGGGAGAGCTGTTCTCCGACGATCGGGCGGCGCTGGCGCTGCTGCGCGATGGCAATCGCGAACTGGCGGAGTGCCTCGCGGTCGTACTCTGTGCCGTCGATCGAAACCGCCACCGCGATACCCTGCTGCTCAGCGCGCCGGAGGCGATCGACGGCGGAGTTGACCCGGCGCTGTTCGAGCATCATCGCGATCACGCGCGAGTACACCTCCGAGACACGCGGGTCGTCGGCCGGCCAGATGATCTCCGCGGCCGAAGCGGCTTCCTCGAGCGCGAACACCGCCAGGGGCACGCGCTCCGACGCCAGGTACGCCTCGGCGGCGAGCGTCCACAGACCGGGGGTGCGCTCGGCCAGCGGGTAGCGCCGCGCGATCGATTCGTAGTCGAGTGGTTCGGGGGATGCGGGCAGTTCGGCGACGGCGCGCTCAGCCTCGGCGTCGTACAGCGCGTAGGCCTCGCGCCCGACCGAAGCGATCAGGCGCCGGATGCGCCGCGTTGCCTCGATCCCGGCGGGCAGGCCGGTGCCGTCGAGCATGACCGTGGCTCGGGCGAGTTCCTGCGACTCCAGCGTGCGCTGGTACATGTTGACGGCTTCATCGATCTGGCCGGAGGTTTCGTAGTAGTCGCCGGCGGCCATCATGTACGCGACGCGCTCGGTCGGCTGTGAAGCGGTCAGGGAGAGTCGGTTGATGAGTTCGCCGCGCGTCTGCTCGGACAGGTGCGTGAGCACGGGGTTGTCGGACTGCTCGGGCGCGATCATCTCGAGGATGACGCGGAACAGGCGGGTGCGGGCCTCGTCGTTGGTTTCTGAGAGCGGGTCGGAGGCGAGGGCACGCAGGGCGTGGTCCACCGCGGGGAGGATGGCCTGGCCCTGGTCGGCCTGGTAGGACAGTTCGGCGAAGGTGATCGCCGGGCCGGGGTCGGCCGGGTCGACCTGCATCGCCTGGGCGAGGTAGCGCTCGGCGACCGACCACAGCGAATAGGTGTGCACCGAGCGATCGTCGGCGACGACGAGCTGGCCATCGACGGCGGCGATCTGGCCGGGGTGTTCGAGGCGGATGTCGAGCCAGCGGACCGCGGGGGCTCCCTCGCCTTCGAGGACCGTGGTGAGCGCGGGGCCGACCTCGAGGATGGACACGCCGTTGTCGGTGGGGATGATGAGTCGGCCATCGGCGGCGATGACGCGTCCGCGGATGCCGCGCGGGTTTGAGGTGTAGATGGAGCGCGCGGCCGGCATGACCTCGGGGCGGCTGGTGTTGCTCGCGGCGTGGAACGCGCTGGCGTCGAACTGCTTGGCGGTGATCTCGTTTTCGGAGACGCCGACGATGTAATCGCCGCAGGAGAGCAGGTAACTGGGCGATCCCCACGCGTTGGCCGTCAGCGACTGGATGAGTTCGCCGGTGATCGGATCGAAGGCGTAGATACGGTCGTGCCCGGGGGTGAGGGTGAAGAGCAGCCCGGCGTGCAGGATGGGGCGGTTGTTCATCCATGGCTGCGAGGTCAGTCCGCGGTACATGCCGTTGCCGCGATGGCGCTGGATCCAGCGGGTGCGACCGGTGGCGGACTCGATGGCGACGGTCACGCCGACGGTGTCGGTGCGGTAGACCATGCCGTTGCCGGCGAGGCCCGCATCGACGGCGGGGACATTCCAGCCGTAGGGCTGGACGCCGATGGACGCGATGGGGCGGTGCCAGAGCAGTTCGCCGCTGCGCAGGTCGAGGCCGAGGGCGACGGTGGAGATGACGCGCTGCTGGCGGGAGTGGCGCACGGCGTTGAGGACGATCACGCCCTGGTCGATGGTCGGGCGGCCTCGCAGGACCGCGCCTTCCTGGCCGGGGAGGTTGAGTTCCGCGAGGGTGGTGCCCCAGAGCTGGCGACCGGTCTGCGCATCGAGCGCGATGACATAGCGCTCGGGAGCGCTGCGCCCGCTGACGGAGAGTCCGGTGACGGCGACGACGACGCCGTCGGCGACCTGCACGGTGGAGAGGTCGTCCACGCCGTAGGAAGTGCCCATGGACTCGGTGAGCAAGGGCGCTTCCACGCGGGTGCGCCAGTTGAGGTTGAGCGTGAAGCGGTTCCACGAGGAGATGGTGACCGAGTCGTTGACGATGACCGAGTCTTCGTAGACGGTGGGCAGGGCGTGGAGGATGGTGGCGTTGGGCGGGAGCCGGCGCGCGGTGTTGCGCGTGTTGAGGCCCGCGAGCATGTCGAGTGGTTCGCCGAGTACTTCGCTGGCGAGCGGGCGCGAGAGCATCTCTTCGAGTTCGAGCGGGGGCGAGGGTTCGAAGGCGTTGTGCACGACCGGTGACGGGGGCGCGGCCTTGGGCTGTGGTGTTGGCGGTTCGGTGCCGATGGCCGAGGCCCAGCGTGCGAGCGCCGCATCGGCGGCGTGTCGCAGCGGCGCATCGGCGGAGGCCTGGCCGAAGTAGGTGCGCGCGAGTGTGAGCAGTTTGATGGCGGCGGTGGCGCGGTCGGCGGTGCGGTCGGGGTGACGGTCGAGCTGGAGCAGCGTGAGGGCTGCGGCCTGGAAGCGCGCATCCTCGATCTGCTGCTGCGCGAGGCGCAGTGCGGCGTCGCAGCCGGACGGGGTCAGCAGGTAGTCCCGCTCGACTCGCGCCAGGTGACCGGCGCGCAGCAGCGCTTCGGCCTGGGTGCGCTGGACGGTGCGGTAGCGCTCGAGCAGCTCCGGATCATCGAGGAGGATGGCGTGGATGCGCTCACGGATGTTGATGAAGCGCTCGGGCGGTCCGACGGTCAGGGTGACCGAGCCGCCGAACTCGCTCATGGTGCGCTGCAGCACATCGATGGCTTCGCTGACATTGCCGACGGAGGCGAGCTCGAGTGCGCGGGAGATGGCGGTCTCGGCGGCGGGCGAGTCGTCCACATAAATGGGCGTCTCGATCTGCCCGAAAGCGGGCTGCGGAGCCGCGAAGCCGAGGCAGGCCACGAGCGTCAGCGCGATGGCCCGATAGAACTTCCCCCAGCCCCGCTGCAACAGAGGAGGGGTTTGGTTCGTATGGGTCGGGTGGCTTGTGCCGTCTCGGGTCGGGTGCATAGAGAGTCTCCGTGTCTCTGTTGTATGTCGGCGATCCGGGGCGGGCTGCTGATTCCGGTCCCGGAATCGGTCGATACCCGGTGTGTTGCCTGTCTTGCCCGGAATCGGGCGATCCGGGGCGAAGGGGCTGAGCATGAGTACAACGAGCTCATCATCGCTGATCGATGGCCTGGGAACCGAGGGTATTTCGGGATTTCTTGCCCGGAATCTCGATTGTCCCGCGCTGCAGTCGCGTGTCCGCCGCATCAATCTCGTGCTTCTGGCGGTGGTTCTGATGGGGCTGGCCGACCTTGCTTATACGCTCACCTACATGCACGGTTCTGGCATGGTCGAGGTCAACCCGATCGCCCGAAAGATGGTTGAGATCGGCCAGGCCCAGCAGCTGGTGCTGTACAAGCTGCTGACGCTGGTGATCTGCTGCGGCGCGATCTATTTCTGCCGGCGCACCAAGCAGGCCGAGATCGGGGCGTGGATCTGCGCGGTGGTGATGTTCGCGCTGACGATGCACTGGGTGAACTACAACAGCGCGGTGCAGGACATGACCTACGAGATGTCGATCATGGCCGAGCTGTCGCGGATGCCGGAGACGGCTTCGCTGGCGCAGCACTTCATCGTGCTGGACTGAACGGTTTCAGTGGCCAACGCTGGCCGAAGCCAGTCGCACCGCGAGTTTGAGCGATTCCTTCATCGAGCCGCAGTCGGCGATGTTCTTGCCGGCGATGTCGTAGGCGGTGCCGTGGTCGGGGCTGGTGCGCCAGACGGGCAGGCCGGTGGTGATGTTGACGGCGGAATCGAAGGCGAGCAGCTTGACGGGGATCAGGCCCTGGTCGTGGTACATGGCGACGACGAGGTCGTAGCGACCCTTGATCGCGGCGTTGAAGACGGTGTCGCCGGGGAAGGGGCCTTGGGCGTCGATGCCGTTGCGCTGGGCGTGGGCGATGGCGGGCGCGATGATGCGCTTCTCCTCATCGCCGAGCAGGCCTTCTTCGCCGGCGTGCGGGTTGAGACCGGCGACGGCGATGCGCGGACGCTCGATGCCGAGCGCACGGCAGAGGTCGGCGCCGAGGTCGATGGTGTCGTGGACGCGCCCGATGGTCAGGTCGTTCGCGATGCGCGTGAGCGGGACATGGGCGGTGACGAGGATGACCCGGAGCTTGGGCGCGATGAAGGCCATGCGGCTGCGGGCGGCGGCGAAGCGCTCGGCGAGCAATTCGGTGTGGCCGGGCCAGCGGGAATGGCCGGCGAGGGCCCAGGCGTGCTTGCTGATGGGGGCGGTGACCACGGCGTCGGCACGCGGGTGGGCGGGGATCTCGCCCTTGGCGGCGGCGATGGCATCGTCCACGAAGCGGAAGGACAGGGCTCCCGAGGCCTTGGTGGGTGTTCGATCGCCGCCCTCGGACCAGTGGAGGGCGGAGGCCATTTCGGCATGGTCGATCAGGACGACCTCGTGGGCCGCTGCGGTGTCGAGCAGGGAGGAACCGACCTTTACCCTCCACCAGAACGGGGGGATATTTGCGGCATCGGCGGCGGCGAGCATGGGCTCGGAGAGGCCGTGGATAAAGAAGCGGGCGGAGCGTCGGAGTTCGGGGTCGGCGAGGGCTTTGACGAGGACCTCGGGGCCGATGCCCGAGGGATCGCCCATGGAGACGGCGATGGTGGGCTTGGTTGGGGCAGGGGGCGGGGTCATGAACCGGAACTGTACGCGGGCCGCCGGCGGATGAGTATGGTGAAAGCCGGATCGGGGACTTCCCAAGGAGAGTCCGGGGGATCGACAGACACGAGGATGACCCCCGGGAGGAACGGATGGCGACGATGGCTCAGGATTACGAACGGACTTATCGCAGCGAGGATCGCGAGTACCGCTGGCACGGGCACACCGGGCGGGGGCGGCTGCGCGATGAATCGGCGACCTCGAGCGAGCGCCAGTACGCGATGTTCAATCATCTGGCCGGGCTGCTGAGCCTGGTGGATTTCTTCGTGGTCGGGTTTGTGACCTGTCTGGTGATGTGGCTGGTCCGGCGCGACGACTCGGAGTTTCTGGACGACCACGGCAAGGAAGCGCTGAACTTTCAGATCTCGCTGACGCTGTACTGGATCGGGCTCGCGATCATTTCGATCCCGTTCCTGATCGTGACGCTCGGGCTGGGGATCATCATCCTCGGCCCGCTCGGCTTCGGGCTGATTCTTCTGCGTCTGATCGGCTGCATATGTGCGGCAAGGGCGGCGAACCGGGGCGAGTTTTACCGCTATCCGATGTGTGTTCGGTTGGTGAAGTGAGCGCGGCCTGAACCACGCCGTTTGGGCCGGGAGCGGCCCAGTTCGCGTACACTCCCCCCATGCCCCTGCTTGAGGCCAAGGACCTGCGCAAGACCTTTGGCGACCGGACGGTCGTGAAGGGTGTCGATCTGTCCATTGAGGAGGCCGAGATTGTCGGGCTGCTGGGGCGGAACGGGGCGGGCAAGACGACCAGTTTCCGCATGATCATGGGGATGATCGAGCCGGACTCGGGGCAGGTGACTTTCCGGGGGCGGGATATCTCGCGGATGCCGATGTACCGGCGGGCCCGGGCGGGGATGGGGTACCTGTCGCAGGAGCCCTCGATCTTCGGCGGGCTGAGCTGCGAGAAGAACCTGATGGCCATCCTGGAGACGCAGGGCGGGATGAGCCGCGGGCAGCGCAAGAAGAAGTGTGATGAGCTGCTGGCGCGGTTCGACCTGACCAAGAAGGCCAACGATGCCGCCCGGACCTGTTCGGGCGGCGAGCGGCGGAAGCTGGAGATCGCGCGGGCGCTGGTGACCAACCCGAAGCTGATCCTGCTGGACGAGCCGTTCTCCGGCGTGGACCCGATCGCGGTCGAGGACCTGCAGGAAGAGATCCGGCGGCTGCGGGACCTGGGGATTGCGGTGCTGATCACGGACCACAATGTGCAGCAGACGCTGTCGGTGTGCGACCGGGCCTCGATCATTGATGAGGGATTGGTGCTGCGCGAGGGCTCGCCGCGTGAACTGATTAATGATGAGATGGTGAAGCGGAGTTACCTGGGCTCGATGTTCCGCGGCGATGAGTTCGACACGCCACGCGAATCGCCCAAGCGGGCGAGGCAGGAGACGGGATCGTGAAGCGTGCGGCGATGATCGGGCTGTTGGTCGGTGCGGGTGCGCTTTCGGGGTGCATGCAGCGGACCATCCACATCACTTCCGAACCCAGCGGGGCGCAGGTGTACCTGAACGATGTGGAGGTCGGGCGGACGCCGGTGGAGGTCGGGTTCACCTACTTCGGGACTTACGATGTGCGTCTGCGCAAGGACGGGTACGAGCCGCTGGTGACCAGCGCGAAGACGGACGCGCCGATGCACGAGTGGCCGGGTTTCGACCTGATCGCAATGGCGTGGCCTCAGGGGACCGAGACGATCATCCGCTGGCATTTCGATCTGGAGCCATCGGACACGGACGAGGATGCGCTGCTGGAGCGGGCGCGGGCGTTTCGGCAGGATTTCACGGCTGAAGCCGAGAGCGCGGAAACGCCTCAGTAAACCTTGGCGGGTATACCGACCGCGCGGCAGCCGTCGGGCAGGTCGGTGGTGACGACTGCGCCCGCGCCGATGACGCAGTCGGTGCCGATGTGAATGCCGGGCAGGACGATCGCGCCGGTGCCGATGAGGGTGTCCGAGCCGATGGTTGCGCCGCCGCCGAGGGTGGCTCCGGGAGCGATGTGGGCGTTTTCGCCGATCGCGCAGTCGTGCTCGATGATCGCGCCGGAATTGATGATGGCGTGGGCGCCGATGGCTGCGCCGGGGTTCAGGACCGCGCGGGGACCAATGCTTGCGCCGGGGGCGATCGAGGCGGAGGGCGAGACGATCGCGCTGGGGTGGATGGCGACCGCGTAGGTCTTGCCGGTCAGTCGGTCCAGCACGGCCCGGCGGGTGGCGAGGGTGCCGATGGCGATGAGCAGCGGGTGCGACTGGTCGGAGGCGTTGGCGAGCGGGCCCAGGTGCGGGGCGTCGCTGGTTGGGGCGAGGGTGGCGCCGGGGTTGTCGTCGTAGAAGCCGGCCACCGAGCCGCCGGACCGGAGGATGGCGTCGGCGACGACGCGGGCGTGGCCTCCTGCTCCGATGAGGGCGATGGGCTGGGAGGGGTTGGAGGGGTGATCGGGCATGCGCGGTGGTCCTTGGCGACCTAGAGTAGCAGAGCCATGACGAACACCTTGAATGCGCCTGAAACCGAGCCGACTGTTGCCCCGTGGCCGCCCGCCAAGGTTGGTGCGGTGAGCTATCTGAACACGCTGCCCTTGATCGAAGGGCTGGGCAAGCTCGGCGATCTGGAACTGAAGCTGACCGCGCCGAGCGGGCTGATCGATCTGCTGCTGGGCGGCGAGGTGGAGCTGGCGCTGGCCTCGATCATCGACTACCAGCGTTCGCCCGAGCCCTTGGAACTGGTCCCGGCGAGCATCATCGGGTGCGACGGGCCGACGATGACGGTGCGGATCTTCTCGAAGATCCCGATCGAGAAGATCCGGACGCTGCACGCGGATGTGGACAGCCACACCTCGATCGCGCTGGCGCGGATCATCCTGCACGAGCGTGCCGGGGCGATGCCCGCGCTCGTGCCCTTTGATGTGGACGAACATCGGTCGGGGCGCGGGGAGTCGGTCGCGGAGGGAGCGTGGCCGGAGTCGGTGCTGATCATCGGGGACAAGGTGATCACGGACTCGCCGCCCGCGGCGCTGTACCCGCATCAGCTGGACCTTGGCGAGGCGTGGAAGCAGATGACGGGGCTGCCGTTCGTGTACGCGACCTGGATGCGGCGTGTGGGCAGCGCGGAGAACGGGCGGCTGCGAACGATCGCGCGGGTGCTGGACCGGCAGCGCCGGCACAACGCGACGCGCCTGGACTGGATCGTCGGGCAGCGGGCGACGCTGCGGGGATGGCCTCGCGAAGAGGCGCAGAGCTATCTGGGTGATCTGCTGCGCTACGAGATGACGGATCGGCATCGAAAGGCGGTCGAGGACTTCTTCGATCGGTGCGCAGCGCTGAAGATCATCGACCGGCGCGAGCCGACGCGCTGGGCGGAGATCTGAGCCCAATCGGTTGTCAGGCGTGAGCGGGTTTGCGGTACGCTGAACGCGTGCCCCGGCTTTCCACCATCCGGCTTGATGTGCTCAGCGAGCTTGTCGCGGAGCTGCGGTTTACGCCGCGCGAGGCGCTCTTGCGCTGCATCGAGCGGACGGAGTCTTTGGCGCTCGAGATCGATCCGCAGACGACCTACCCGATGGAATGGGTGGTGTTCCGGGTGACGGGGTACCGGCCCAAGGATGCGCCCGATGAGATGATCGTCGGCGATGCGCTGATCACGGACCTGAGCGCGCTGCTGGAGCATCTGTGCGATGCGGTGGAACTGGGCGAGGACGAACTGGAGGGGAACTGGCACTCGATCGATGCGCTGGCGGAGCGGTGGAGTGTGAGCCGCAAGTCGATCGAGCGGTACAGGCGGCAGGGGCTGGTGGCGCGACGGTTCCGGACCGAACGGGGGCGGACGAGGCTGGGCTTTGCGCCGGCGGTGGTGGATGCGTTCGAGGAGAGCCGGTCGGAGCAGCTCGAGCGGGCGGGATCGTTCGAGCGGATCGGCGATGATGAGCGGGCGTGGCTGTACCGCCGGGCGCTGCGATATCAGGCGCGTCTGGGTTGGCGGCTGGCGAAGATCGCCGAGCGGCTGAGCGAGCGAACCGGGCGCAGCGTGGCGGCGGTGCGCCGGGCGCTGATCCGGGCGGACGAGGCGGCGCCCGAGTCGGTGTTCCGGGTGAAGCGAAAACTGGCGGAGCAGCAGGCGCGGACGATCGCCCGGGCGTGGGACTGGGGGATCAAGCCGGGGGTGATCGGTGAGCGGTACGGGCGGTCGCGCACGAGCGTCCTGCGGATCGCCACCGATGAGCACGCGACCCGGCTGCGCCGGTGGCGCGAGCGGATCCTGCCGAGCGATGCGCCGGAGGGGCCGCTGCCGGAAGAAGTCGTCGAGCGGATCCTGAACACCGAGGGCGCGCAGACCATCGAATGGCGGCCACCCGCGCTCGAGGCAAAGGCGCTGCTGGCCGGGTGCGCCGAGCAGCCGCCGCTGCGCGCGGATCGCGAGGCGGAAATGGGGGCGGCCCGGTACCTGCTGCTGATCCGCGCGGCGCGGGGGATCGACGAGCTCGCGCCGAGCATGGTGCTGGCGACGGCGGTGGACGCGATCCAGACGGACCTGCGCTGGGCGCTCGCGCTGCAGCGGATGCTCGTGTTCGCGCAGGTGCCGCTGGTGGTGCGGACCGTGGAGGAGCGGCTGGGCAGTGGACTGATGAGCCTGAGGCCGGATCAGATCCGGCGGGTGGTGCGGCTGACGATGCGCTCGGCCTGCGAAGCGGCGGCGGCGTTCGGTCCGGTGAAGCCCTCACGCTCGCTGACGGTGTTCGGTCGTCTGGCGGCGCCGGTGTCGCTGGGGTTGAACCGGGCGCTCAGCCGCGAGCATCTGGGGGCGCTGGCGGCGGAGTCGGCGGGGCGGGCGACGACGGCCCGGGCTGAACTCGACGACTGGACCCGGGAGCTGATCGGGTGGCAACGGCTGGTGGAGTTCCACCCCGGCATCGCGCTGGTGGTGCGCCGCGGTGCACCGGGCGTGAGCGAGGAGGAACGAGCGATGGTGGGTGAGCGGTACGGGCTGAGCGGCTCGCCGCCTCGCACCGTGGCGGAGGTTGGGGAGCGATTCGGCACGACGCCGGCGCGGGTGATCTCGGCGACCCGGCGGGTGCTTCGAGGTGTCCGAGTGTTGTGAGGGCGCGTGGTGGGGTACGCTGTCGGCGTGTTCGAACTGACCGAGCGCCGGTTGCGCCGCAACAACACGACCCCGCTGCGATGGCAGGCGACGCGGAGCCTCCTGGCGTTGGCCTCGGTGGTGCCGACGCTGCTGATGGAGGGTTGGCGTACGCCGCTGCTGCCGATGTGGCTGGCGATGGCGATCCAGATCACGCTGCTGGGCACCTACTTCACGATGCTGCTGCTCGACCAGCGCCGGCTGAAGCAGACCGCGCCGGAGCAGCAGAAGGAATACCTGGCGGTGACGCGCCCGGAATGGATCACCGCTTCGGTGGGCCTCTTGCTGTGCTGGTACTGGCCGGTGCTGGTCGGGGCGCTGCTGATTCTGGCCTTGACGGCAGTGGTGCGCGGGTATCTGCGCCTGGTGCAGACGCGGATCCCGTCGGGGCTGGTGTTCATCGGTTCGTTCGCGGTGTTCAGCATGGTGGGGACGGCGCTTTTGAAACTGCCTCGTGCGACGCCGCCGGGCCAGGAGATCTCGTGGCTGGATTCGGCGTTCACGATCGTGAGTGCGATCAGCCAGACGGGTCTGGTGGTGCGCCCGACCGGCGAGGGTTTCGAGCGGTTCGGGCAGATCGTGATC
>CAZIXS010000080.1:0-13595 GCA_964543335.1 uncultured Phycisphaeraceae bacterium
AGAACATGATCACGAACGGGTAGACGAAGCTCTCGAACAACGCGCACATGAGCAGATACACCACAACCACCGACCACACGATGCGACCCATCAGCAGTTCGGGATTGCTCCCGATGCCGAAGAAGAAGATCGAGAACAGGATTGTGGCGAGCAGCAGTGCGCCCGCCGTCGCGTAGCCGTACGCAGGCTTGCGCTTCACGACGCACTTGATCATCGCAAAGACAGCCACCCCCAGCCCCGCCAGCAGCAGCATCACCCCGAAGATGTCCGACGCAACCTGCCAAGCGGCGCGGTCACCGTTGCTCCCGGACTCTGCGTTCAGCGAGGTCCCCAGAAGCGCTGAGGTCACCTCGTCCAACTGGGCCGCCGTGCCCTCCAATCGAACGCGCATCGTCCGATCGATGAGGCCCTGATCGCGTGCTGCCTGGATGTAATTCGCGCGGATGTCATCCATGACCGATTCCAGCGGCTCGCCGTCGGGCGGCGTCACCGAAACGGTCACCGCCGGGAGTTCCTCGATGCGGCGGATCTCCTGCGGTGCGAGGCCGGGCTCGAAATCCACGACCGTGTCCATCGGCACCAGCGGACCACGGGGCGTCGCGATCGGGATCGCCGCCACCTGCTCCTTGTTCTCCAAGCGACCGCCCTCGGGCAGCAGGCGAATATCGATCGCCTGCCCCGCTGTGCGGAAGTCTCCCGCGTACGCACCATCGAAGAGCGCCCGCACCGCCGTGCCGACACCCTCGGTGCGAATCCCAAGCTCGCGTCCGTGCTGTGACACACGCACGCGGAATTCCTGCTGCGGCACCGAAAAGTTGCCGGGCGTTGGACGGACTTTCCCGTACCCGTAACGCGGACTCTGTCCCAACTGATTGAACAGGAAGTCTGCCGCTGCCGAAACACGGCCCAGATCAGGACCGAGGATCTCGATATCGATCGAGTTCCCACCGCCCACGCCACGCCCGAAGAGCGAACTCTGGTTCGCACCCCCGAAAGCGTCGGGAATCTCATTCATCGCGTTGGTCAGCAGTTGCCCAACCGGCAGCACCACCTGCTCCTCGGTGCTCGTCGCACCAACGAACATGCCGCCATCAAACGCCCCGATGAAGAAGTTGTCCACGCCGACCGGCCGGTACGGCTCCTGATCCTGCCCGCGTGCGATCGGGTCGAGGCTATCGGGGATATCACCATCTCCGGTATCAACACCCACATAGGGACGCAGCCGGTCTTCGATCCGGTTCGCGACATCCGTCATCTGGTCTTGCGAATACCCAGGCGGGATAAGCAGACCACCGAACACCAGGTTCCGGTTGCCGGCCGGCAGGTAGTCCAACGGCGGCTTGAGCAGGTACGCGCCGAGCAGACTCGCCACCGTCATCAGCACGATGATCGCCGGGCGCAGCGTCCAGCCGCGCCAACCCGTCATCACCCAGTACACCCAGTCGGTCAGTTTGCGGTTCAGCTTCGCGAGCGCCGGAGCGAGCCCGAACAACGATTCAAAGCTCCTGCGGAGGCTGCTGTGCTGCTTTTCATCCGTCTTCGCACGCATCAGGCGTGACATCGCCGCGGGGATCACCGTCACCGACACTACCAGCGACAGCGTCACCGATGCCACGATCGCGAGCGAGATATCGCGGAACAGCTGCCCCGCTTCTTCCTGCACCGTCAGCACTGGCACGAACACCGCGACCGTGGTGAGCGTCGAGGCGATGATGGCCCCGATCACTTCGCGCCCGCCGTCGTACGCCGCCCGCACCGGCGGTTTGCCCATCTGCCGATGTCGGTAGATGTTCTCAAGTACCACGATGGCGTTGTCCACGACCATACCGACCGCAAAGGCAAGACCCGCCAACGAGATCACATTCAGCGTCCGCCCGAGAGCAAGCAACACGAGGAAGGTGCCGATCACCGAGACCGGGATCGCGATCGCCGTCACCCCGGTCGCCACGAAGGAGCGGAGGAAGATAAGCAGCACGAACGCCGCGATCGCCCCGCCCACGAACAGGTTCTGGGTCACCAGGCTGATCGCAGAATCGATGTAGGTCGTCTCGTCGTACACCTGGCGCAGGCGCAAATGCGGCCCCACCTCGCCGGCCAGCTTGGGCAGGATCTCCGTCCGAACTTCCTCGAGCCGGTCGCGCAGGTCGGCCATGACCTCCACCACATTCGCGTTCGACTGCCGGATCGCGTTGATCGCGATCGCCCGATGACCCAGCGAACGCACGAACCCGCGCTGCTTCTCATAATCCAGCTGAACCGTCGCGACATCCTTCACATAAACCGGTCCCGCATCGCGGTACGCGACGATCGTCTCAAGAATGTCGTTCTCATTCTCAAACTGGCCGATCACACGAACGCGGTAGTCCCGCTTGCCCTCGGCGATCGCGCCCGCGGAGATGTTCCGGTTTTCTGACTGAAGCGCGGCCAGCAGGTCGAGGTGGCTCAGCCCTCGTTGCGCAAGCCGCACCGGATCCACCAACACCTGCATCTCACGCTCGCGCCCGCCGTACACATTGACCTCGGCGACGCCGTCGATACGCTCCAGATACGGTTTGACTTCTTGGTCCAGTGGCCGAAAAAGCGTGGACACATCGAAGTCCGGGAACCGGTCCTGATAAGCCGGATCCAGATCGATGATAATCCATGCGATCGCGTTCTCGCTTGCACCGTCCGCCGCCTTGATGGTCGGCTCGGTCACATCCTCGGGGTAGTCCTCGACCTGACGCAGCGAGTCCGAAACCTCCTGCAGGGCCCGTGTGATGCTCGTGCCGATGTAGAACTCGAGTTCGATGACGCCCGCGCCCTCGCGCGAGGTCGACTTCATCGATTCGATGTTGCTCACGTTCTTGAGCTGTTCTTCCTGGTCTTTGACGATCTCGTCAACGATTTCCTGCGGGCTACGCCCCGGCCACGCCGTCGTCACCGTAATGACCGGACGATCCACATTCGGCGCGAGCTGGACCGGCACCGCGCTGAAGCCGATCAGCCCGAACATGACCACCAGGATCACACCAACGGCGACCGTCACCGGGCGCGCAATCGAATAACGAACGAAATCCATGGATCAGCCCCCCTGACCTTCCTGCGCCGGGGCGCCCGGTCCCGTTGTCGTGTCATCCGCTTCACCGCTGGATTCCGTCATGGAACCGTCCACGATGTTCAGCTCCCTGCTGGGGAAGATCCGTTCGTTCCCCTCGACAATCACCGGATCGCCAGCGTTCCAGCCTCGCTGTTCACGGATGACATACCGGTCCCCCACCGCGAACAGCAGTTCCACCGGACGAACCGCGGCGACACCATTCTGGTTGTAGTACGCGATCGTTCCCGCGTCGTTGCGAAGCACCGCATCCTTGCTCATCGTCAGCGCCGTCATGCGTTCGCCGGTGGGGATCGATCCCGTCACCGACATGCCCGGCTTCATGTCCCGCTCCGGGTTCGTGATCCGCACTCGTACTGGAAAGGTCCGGGCGAGCCGGTCGCCATCGCCGATGACCACGACATCCGAAGATTCCACAACAGCGCCGAGTGCATCAATCCGGATCGAAACCGCCGCGCTCTCGCTCTTCCGCTCCTCGATCGACTGTAGCGCCGCGATGAACTGCTGAGGCACATCAAGGTACGCGTCGATCGTCTCGATGGACACCATCTCAACGACCTCGCCGCCCTCCCCGAGCCACTCGCCAACTTCCGTTGCCTTCACAATCACCTGCCCGGCAAATGGAGCTCGAACCTCGGTGTCGGAGATCCGCTTGCGAATCCGAGCTGCGTCCGACTCCGCCGCGGCGAGATCCGCTACGGCAACCGCCAGACGGGCGTTCACCTCGTCCAGACGAGCCCTCGCGTCTTCCAGCTCACGCACCGTGGCGCCTTGTGAACGCGACAACACCTCGAGCCGATCGACATCGAACCTCGCGAGGCGGATCGAAGCGCGGCGCTCCTCCACAGTGGCCTCGTTCGCGCGGATCTCCGCGACCGCACGCGTCAGGTCAATCTCAAGCAGTTCCTTGTCGAGCCTCGCGATCACCGCGCCACGCTCGATTTCATCGCCCACATCGACCAGAAGTTCGACCACACGACCGGCCACCTGCGTCGCGACACGCGAGCGAGCCGAAGCTCGCAAATCGCCCGTGACGCTTCTGCGACGCTCGACATCCATCATCTGAAGCGGCTCGACGCGAACGCGGGCCGCCGGCGGCCTCTGAGCCTGTGCATCCTGCGCCGCGAGCATTGCGATGAGAATCGCAGGAAACCCGAACACCATCACCCAAGCCATCCCGTATTTACGCATGGTTCTCACCACCCCTTTCCCAGTCCTCGATCAGCGCTTGCACCGCCGCCGTGACAGGTTCTTCGTTCCCGTGTTCTTTCTGCTGTTTGGCACACTCATCGAGTTTGCGCTCGAACCGCGCGAGGTTCACGATCAGGCGATCGATCATCCCCTGCAGTTGCAAGCGTTCCTCGTCGGTGAAGCCGTCGAGCAGGTGCGAGACAAAGCACCCACCCGCTCGTGAAGATTCCTCGTCCACCTCGCGTGCCTTCTCCGTCAGGCGCACGAACACGCTCCGCCCCTTGCCGCTCTGGGTGTACCGCTCGACCAGGCCGTCTTCCTCCATCGAGGCCACCATGCGGCTGACATTCTGCACCGACAGCAGCGCATCTCCGGACAGTTCGGTAAGTGTCGGCGGCTCGTCGTAGTTGTTCAGCGCACCGATCAGCATCCATCGGGTGCCGGTCAGCCCCAAGTCCGCCACGAGACGATCACCCATCCGGATCATCAGGTTGTTGAGCGTAAAAATTTCCTGCACCAGCGGCGCCATGTCCCAACGCCGAATGACAATGTCTCCGGACGGGTCCGGGATGACACTCCGCGTCGATGGGCCACAGCGTTTGGGTGAAGGATCAGACATGGGCCGAACAATACGCTCGGTCCACGACTAAGTCAACTTGTTGAATCCCGCCCAAACCCCCGATACTACGGGGCAATTCGCTCAGGCGCTTTCCTTCCGCTTCACCCGCAGTTTCGCGAGGGAAGTCGGGTTCTGCACGGCGTTCGCGTCGATGACGAATTCCACGCCCTCGTCCGCATAATCCGGGAGGTCATAGAGCAGGTCGAGCATCAACTCTTCCATCACACCACGCAGGCCGCGTGCGCCGGTCTTGCGGGCCAGGGCCTTGTCGGCGATGGCCTCAAGAGCGTCCTTGGTGAAAGTCAGCTTCACACCCTCCAGCGAGAACATGTATTCGAACTGACGGGCGATCGCGTTCTTCGGCTCGGTCAGCACGCTGATCATGGCTTCGCGGGTCAGGGGCATGAGCGGGCAGACCACCGGCAGACGCCCGACGAGCTCGGGGATCATCCCGTACTCGATCACATCCTCGGGGGTGACCTGCGCGAGCACTTCACCGAGCTCCTTCATGCTGTCCGAACTGCTCGGCTCAGCGCTGAACCCGATTCGACGCTTGCCGATGCGCCGACGAATGATCTCATCGAGCCCGACAAACGAGCCGCCGCAGATGAACAGCACATGCGTGGTGTCCATCTGGATGTACTGTTGTTCGGGGTGCTTGCGCCCGCCTTGAGGCGGTACGTTGGCGATCGTGCCCTCGAGCATCTTTAGCAGCGACTGCTGGACACCCTCACCGGACACGTCGCGGGTGATCGAGACATTGTTCGAGGTCTTGCCGATCTTGTCGATCTCGTCGATGTAGATGATGCCGCGCTGGGCTGCTTCGAGCTCGTAGTCCGCAGCCTGAAGAAGCTTCAGCAGCAGGTTCTCAACATCCTCGCCGACATAACCGGCCTCGGTCAGCGTGGTCGCGTCCGCGATGGCGAACGGCACATTCAGAACGCGGGCCAGAGTCTTGGCCAGCAGCGTCTTGCCCGATCCGGTCGGACCGACCAGCAGGATGTTGCTCTTCTCGAGTTCGACCGGAGCATCCTCGCTTTCGAGGTGCATCAGTCGCTTGTAATGCTGCACGGTCGCGACCGCGAGGGCCTTCTTGGCCTGGTCCTGACCGATGATGTACTGATCCAGGAATTCCTTGACCTGACGAGGAGCCGGGATCTCTCCGAACGAGTGCTTGCTCGCGGCGACCCGACGCTTCTCCTGCTTGAAGATGTTCTGGCAGAGATCGACGCAGTTGCAGCAGATGTACACATCATTCGGGCCCTCAACCATGGCCCCGACCTCGCGCGAAGTCTTGCCGCAGAACGAGCAGGTGGTCACCTTGCGTCCGCGGAACGCGCCACCGCCGGCGTCACCGGGTCCGTTGCCGGTTCCCTCGCCGTCGCCGCCGTTGCCAGAGCCCGATCCACCGCTGCGGTTCTTCGCCATCCCATCCTCACAAACCAGAAAATCTCTCTCGCTCGATGCCCCGATCGACGCGGACCGAACCGAGCGCATGCTCAGTACGAGTGTATCGACCTTCTACGCACGGATCTCGAAAGCGGATCTGTTCCGAGCGACGAATTGTGATGATTTCGCTTTTCTGCCCGGATAATCCGCACGGACCGCCTCAACGGTCCGGTCTACCCACCGCGCATGCACAGAGGCCATCACGGCTCCGGTTTCCCATCCGACTCCCCTGCCTCTTCAGGGGGTTTCGCCCCAGGTTCGGGATGGGTGTTATTCAACCCACCAAAATCCGGGAGTGGCTGACCAGTCAGATCGAAACCCTCTCGAGCTCGCAACTCGCCATCCACGATCCGGCCATCGACGCGGATCCGTTCTCCGCCCGCGCGATCCACCTTGCCGCCCAATTCCCCGATCACCATAGCCTT
This sequence comes from uncultured Phycisphaeraceae bacterium, assembly GCA_964543335.1. Classification (GTDB taxonomy): domain Bacteria; phylum Planctomycetota; class Phycisphaerae; order Phycisphaerales; family UBA1924; genus JANSXG01. The sequence continues at coordinate 6,782 of CAZIXS010000080.1, forward strand.
GGCCCGCTCGAACTCCTCTTCGGTCAGTCGCCCCTCCGCGCGCATCTGACGCAGATCTGCCAACGACAAACCGAGCGCCGGGACATGACTGCCGCCGTCCTGCGAGCGCTTTCGGATGTAGATCACCAGCGCTCCCCCGAGCACCACGACCGCCATCAAGACCGCAACCCACAGCACCGCCTGACCGGTGTTGCGGCTGCCGGAGGCGAGCACGAAATGGAAATCCGGGCCAGGCATCGCCCAATCCTATCGTCAGCCCACCACCCGCCGCACGCCCAAAAAATGACAAACCAGCCCGCAAAGGCCGGTCTGCTGCAAAATCAGCTGCGGCGGATCGGTTCGATCACTCGCTCTTGTCGGCGTCGATCTCCGACACGCCATCGGTCTTGGCAAAGTGCTTGTTGTACGCGTCCAGTTCGAGTTCCTCGACGCTCGCCTTGTTGAGGATGGAGTCCATCGCCTTGTGCTCGCGGATCTGCTGCGCCAGTGTGTTGATCTGGTTGGACCGGATCAGACGCTGCTGCAGATCGCTGGCCCGCTCACCGCGCTCGGCGGCCATCTGGGCGATTCGACCATAGACCTCTTCCTGCGTGACCTGCACTTCCATGTCCTGAGCGACCTTGTTCAGGATGAAGAACAGTTTGAGTTCGCGCTGAGCGACATCCTTCGAGCTCGAGCGCATCTCCGCGATGCGCTCCTCGACGGTGGTCTCGTCCATGCCGCGGTAGAGCATCTCCATGCGAGCACGCTCGATGTTGCGGGCGGCCTGACCTTCGGTCAGCTTCTCGGGCAGTTCGAAGTCGACCGACTCCAGCAGGTGACGGGCGATCTGCTGACGCATCGCGCTCTGCTGTTCGACCATCACACGCTGCTCAAGACGCATCTTGAGCGACTGCTTGAGCTGATCGATGCCTTCGAAGCCGAAGTTCTTGACCAGATCGTCCTCAGAGGCCGGGATGATGCGCTGCACCTGCTCGACGGTGAACGAGATCTCGACCGGCTCGCCGCGAACGGCTTCACGCTCGTGGTTCTCAGGACCGGTGGCCTTGACGGTCAGCTCATCACCGGCCTTGGGCAGGCCGATCTGCTTTCCGAAGTCATCAACCTTCACACCGAGGATCAGGCCGCTGCCGTCCTTCTCCTTGGGAACCTGGATGACCGCGCCGGGCAGATCGAGGACGACATCGCCACCCTTGGTCTTCAGCACGCCGTGGCCGATGCAGTAGTCGCCGAGCTCGGCCTTGTCCTGCGGCTCGAGCGTGCCCTCGTTGAGTTTCACGCGCTCCAGCTGATCGTTGACGCGAGCGTCGGTCACTTCGATCAGGGGCTTCTTCACCTCGATGCCTTCGAGCGTCGGCAGTTCGAACTCGGGCGCCACCTCAACCTGCACCTCAACGGTGACGGGCTGGCCGGGCTCGACCTTCAGGTCCTTCATGGCCGAGCCGTCGGGCTCGCCGATGACCCGCAACTTGTTCTCTTCAACGGCTTCCGAGTACGCCGAAGCCACGAGCTGGTTCCGGGCTTCGCTCTCGATCACCGAACCGAACTTCTTCTCGATCAGCCGCTTGGGCGCACGCCCGGGACGGAAACCCGGGAGCTGGGCTTCCATCGCCACCATCGCCAGCGAGCTGTCCATCTGCTCGTTGACCTTCTCAGCCGGGATGGTGATGGTGATCTTCTTCAGGCAGGGACCGATGTCCTCGATCTTCACATCGTTCGCGATGTTGGTGTCAGCCATGGCTGGCATCCTTCCAATCGGCCTCCCGTCACGAACCGCCCGTCGGGCAGCCCGATCCGTTCCGGGGTCCAGACCGGCTCACGCGAGCCGATCCCCGCCCAGAGGCCGGAGAGCCAATGTAGCAGATACCCGGCTCCGGATCGACAACTCCGGCTCATCCTCCAGGACTACCGCAATACCCCCCTTCCCACCGCGTTTGGGTCCACACACGAAAGCAGGTGACCCCCATGAAGCTCGCTCGTCTCCTCATCATGCTCGGCCTGGCCTCTTCCCTCAGCACAGCACTTCACGCGGCACCGCCTCAAACCCCAGAAGCCCCAGCCACACCCACACAGCCCGACGCCTTCCCAGCCGAACTGACTCCCGGTCCTTTCGAGGTCTCCGTCGCCGAAGAAATCCGCTTCCAACGCGAGGGCAGGGCCCTCCCACTCCCGCTGAAGATCCGCCATCCCGTCACCACGCCGGACCACCCCGGACCATTCCCGCTGGTCGTCTTCAGCCACGGCATGGGCGGCTACACCGACGCCTTCGAGCACCTCAGCACCCACCTCGCCTCGCACGGCTATGTCGTCATCCATCCGGCACACACCGACTCGATCCGACTCCGTCGCGAAGCCGGAGAGTCCGCAGAAAGTCTTCGCGACACCTTCAACCGAAGCGCAGCCCGCACCGTCGATCTGCAATCTCGCGTCGATGACTGCCTTTGGATCATCGAGAACCAGGGCGAAATCGAAACCAAGCTCGAAAGCCCCGGCCTCATCGATCGGGACCGCCGCGCCATGGCCGGACACTCCGCAGGGGCGATGACCACGCAGACCCTCGCTGGCCTCAAATTCCAGACGCCACGCGGCCGCCTCTCGCGCAGCCTGTCCGATGGCTCCCACTTTGACGCCTACATCCTCATCTCCGGCCAAGGCACCACTTACCGCTCTCTCAACGAAACATCGTGGGCCAACATCACGAAGCCCATGCTCGTCTTCTCGGGTACAGAGGATGTCAGCCGCGTCTCCGATGAAACCCCGCAATCGCGCCGGCATCCCTACGAATACGCCCCCACTGGCGACAAGTTCCTCATCCACATCGACGGCGCCACCCACGCGAGCTACCAGGGAGGAGCCGCCCCAAACGCCGACGAGCAGCGCATCGAAGCCCTGACCACCCACGCCACACTCGCATTTCTGGACACATACCTGCGCGACAACGCCCCGGCCAAAGCATGGCTGAGCCTGCCCGCACGCGACAAATTCTCAGGAGTCACCGCAGAGTATCTCTCCAAGTGAACGCCTCAGGCCGGAATTGGGCCCATCTCCGAGCGAATCCACCACGCAACTCGCCGCGATTGCACTCATAATTGTCTATGGAGGATTCGCCAGCCCGTTGGCAGGCGAGCACAATCAATCGAGGAGAGACCACCAATGCCGACCGTTCTGACCAGCGCACTGACCCTTTCGCTTCTCAGCGGCGGCACCCAGCCCGTCCTTGAGCACCAGGCCGACGCTGCCCCGGCGGGCATCGCTGCCATGCTCGAAGCTGAACGCTCCGCCCGCCTCGGCCATGTGCTCTGCTACCCAGCCGACCTCAGCCCCGAAGAGCGCCAGGCCATCATCGACCGCTATGGCGCTCTCCCGCCGACGCTGCTCGTCGACCCCGACAACCTGCGCTTCTTCACCGACTCCACCGTCTGGACCGGCGACCTCAGCCAAGGCCCATCCGGCCAGGCCACCCCCGCGCATTTCACCTACTCCTTTGCCTCCGACGGCACCATCTGGGGACTCTCCCAGGTCGACGCCGTCGGGCCATCGAACCTCGATGCCCGCCTGCTCGCGGAATTCGGCGCCGACAACCTCGACCTTGGGCGCGAATACTTCCGCCAGGCCCTTGCCAGCTGGCGTAAGTACTCCGCCAACACCTATGTCGAAGTTGCCGACGACGGCGCTCCGATGGACCAGCTCATCACACGCGTGCCCACCCGAGGCGACATCCGCATGGGCGGACGCGACTTCGGCACCGGCTCCTTCCTCGCCTACAACGCCTTCCCCTCCGCTGACTTCGCCAGCATCGGAGGCGGCGACATGGTCATGAACAACTCCTTCTGGGGCGACAGCAACTTCGGCGACCCCGCCAACAACTACCGCTACCTCCGCAACACCGTCGCTCACGAGCACGGTCACGGCCTCGGCTTCATCCACACCACACCCTGCGACGAATCCAAACTTATGGAGCCGTTCATCTCCACCCAGTTCGATGTCGTCTCCACCGACGACCGCCGCAACGCCGGACGCAACTACGGTGACCGCTACGCCGGAAACCACAGCATCAACGACGCCGCGCCCCTCGGCTCGCTCAACGGACGCTCGGTCGCCCTGCTCCAACTCTCGACCAACGGCGCGTCAGGCCCCGGTAACACCGGCGAAGACTGGTTCAGTTTCACCATCGAAACATCCACCGCCGTCCGACTCAATGTCACCCCCACCGGCGGCAGCTACTCCAACGGCCAGCAGTTCTTCTCCTGCTTCGGCTTCAACAGCACCGTGAACGCCCAGAACGCGGGCAACCTCGAACTGCGCCTCTTCGACGACGGCGGCGAGATCGCCAGCGCATCGTCCGCTGGTGCCGGACAACCCGAGGAACTCAACCGTCAACTCGAGCCCGGCACCTATTTCCTGCTCGTCAAGGACATCGGCCCCAACTCCACCAACAACCAGATCGTCCAGCTCTACAACCTGCGCTTTACCAACATCGGCAACCTGCTCTCGCCCAACCCCGTCCCCGCCGAGCCCTACGCCAACGCCGGGCTCAACGCCAAGCGCGTCCCCGCGAACACCAACGCCTGGTTCATCGGCGATATCAACTCCGAAGCCACCGAGCCCGGTGCGACGATCGTCACCTACGACTGGGACCTCGACGGCGATGGTTCCTTCGATGTCCTCAACACTGCCAAGCCCGTCACCCAGTACGAATCCAACGGCGCGTACCAAGTCACGCTCCGCATCACCGACTCCAACGACAAGCGCGCCACCGATACCATCACCTGCGAAGTCTTCGGCGCCACGACCACCCTCGCCTATGAAGGCCCCGTCGAAGCCGAGCAGGGCGCCACCCTCGAGATCATGCTCTCCGGCACCAACCTGAAGAATGTCGAGTCCGCCAGCGAGTTCACCGTCAGCGGCTCCGGCGTCTCCATCGTCGGCCTGCCCACGCCCAACGCACGCGGCACCGCTATCACCGGCCTCTTCCTCGAACTCGACGCCGACGCCCCGCTCGGCGCCCGCTCGATCACCATCGCCAACGCCGACGGCAGCGCCACCGTGCTCGATGCCTTCACCGTCATCGAAGGATCCGGTGCCCCCTGCCCCGGCGATGTCAATAACTCCGGTGCCGTGGACCTCGGCGATCTGAACCTCGTCCTCGCCAACTTCGGACAGGCCACCAGCGACGGCGACGCCAACGGCAACGGCACCGTCGATCTCGCCGATCTCAACATCGTCCTTGCCGCATTCGGGACCGACTGCCCCTGATCAGACCCCAACACGGAACACCCAACACCCACCCCACACCCCCGCTGCGGGCTGGTACACTGCCCCTCCCCCACGCCGGAGTGGCGGAACTGGCAGACGCGGTGGATTCAAAATCCACTGCCCGAAAGGGCTTGAGGGTTCGAGTCCCTCCTCCGGTATTCCCGGCACGCCATCCGTGCCGGGCTTTCTTTGAACACCAGCGAACCCACGAGAGAAGGGAAAGACCCATGGCAGACCCGCAGCCCGGACAGCAGCAAGTCCAGATCCGCATCGACGAGTCCAAGATGGTCAATGTTTACGCCAACACCATCCGCACCGCGACCACCTCTGACGAGATGGTCATGGACTTCGGCCTCAACCTCCCCCAGCAGCAGCAGCAGGGCCAGCCCGCCAGCATGGTCTTCCAGGTCGGCACGCGCGTCGTCATGAACTGGGCCGGCGCCAAGCGCCTCCTCGGCTCGCTCCACCAGGCCGTGCAGGGCTACGAAAAGGCCTACGGCGAAATCGACCTCGGCCCGAAGAAGATGAACCAGCCGCCGCAGGGCTGAGCGGTTCGGAGAATCTGAGTGATAATGAAGCCGCCCGCGAGGGCGGTTTTTGTTTTTTCCCTTCTCCCCTCGAGGGAGAAGGTGGCCGCGCAGCGGACGGATGAGGGGGCGGCCCGAACCTCCCGACCATCAAAGCTCGCCAAGGATTTGAGCCCAATCGCGCAAGCGATGGGTCACAAGCCAATCTCCGTCACCACGCTATTTCCGAATCTTGACTCGATATTCTCGGACTTGTCGATGTCGAGCACGGGGAATCTGGTATTTTCGAAACGCCCCGTTTCAAACACTGAAGGAGGGCCACGGCCATGAGAACTTCGATGCTGACCATATTGCTCGCAGCGGGAACCCTGACGCCCGGAGCGATGTCCGGTGATATCACCCATCAGTACGGCTACGACTTCCTGCCGATCCGCGATGCGGGGAACGCCGACTTCGGGTTCATCGACCCGAACAACGGCGAGTATGTCGAGTTCCACGGAGCCGTAGACTACGAATTCCGGATGAGCAGCACGATCACAACCGCCACGCAGTGGGCCGATTTCTTAACGGATTTCGTCACAGCATTTGGCTTCGAAGATGTCGCGGGGACTTCTTACGACGATCTGCGGAGCAATCTCGTTGTGAATGGGAGTGACGGATTCCGCCCGCTCGCGGGCCGAGAGCAATATGGTGTCACCACGCGGTGGCGCGGGGCAGCAATCTACTGCAATTGGCTGCATCACGGCCAGACATCAGATCCCGAATTGCTATTGACGGGCGCGTACGACACTTCAACATTCGGCGAAGACTCGCAGGGCTTCCCAACCGATCAAGTGTCCGCTCTCCCGGGTGCGAAGTTCTGGATCCCGACTCGCGACGAATTCGTCAAGGCGGCGTACTACGATCCGAACCGTAACGGTGAAGGGGAGGGCGGCTACTGGACATATCCGGATGCCGGGGACGAGCCCTTGATACCAGCCTTTCCGCAGGATGGCGGCGAGACCAACTCGTTCGTACCGCCAAATTTTGAG
>CAZIXS010000081.1:0-13481 GCA_964543335.1 uncultured Phycisphaeraceae bacterium
CATGCCGGTGCCGCCGCCACCGGTCGCTTCCATCTGCTTCTTGTAGACGCTGTGATAGGGATGGCTTTCGAGGCCGGGGTAGACCACGCGATCGACGAGTTCGCTCTTTTCGAGGTGCTTGGCGATGCGCAGGGCGCTGGCGTTGTGGCGCCGGATGCGGACATCGAGGGTTTTGAGGCCTCGGAGCGTGAGGTAGGAATCGAAGGGGCCCATGACCGAGCCGACGGCGTTCTGCAGGAAGCGGAGACGCTCGGCGAGATCGGGCTTGGATGTGACGAGGATGCCGCCGACGACATCGGAGTGGCCGTTGACATACTTGGTGGAGGAGTGCATGACGATGTCGGCGCCGAATTCGAGCGGGCGCTGATTGACCGGCGAGCAGAAGGTGTTGTCGACGACGACGATGCACTTGGGGTTGACTTTGTGGGCCATGTCGGCGACGGCCTTGATGTCCACGATCTTCAGGGTCGGGTTGGTCGGGGTTTCGACCCAGAGCATGGCGGTGTCGGGGCGCATCGCGGCTTCGAGCTTGCTCAGGTCGGTGAGGTCCACGAAGTCGATGTCGAGGTTCTGGGTGCGCTGGCGGACCTTCTGGAGCAGGCGATTGGACCCGCCGTAGATGTCGTCCATGGAGATGATGTGCGATCCGGCGTCGATGAGTTCGAGGGCGGTGGCCATGGCGGCGAGGCCGGAGGCGAAGGCGAACCCGCCGCAGGACGGGTCATGGTCTTCGGGGATGGTCGAGCCCTCGAGCTTGGCGATCATGCGCTCGAGTGCGTAGCGGGTGGGGTTGTGCGAGCGGGAGTACTCGAAGCCCTTGTGGACGCCCGGCGATTCCTGGGCGTAGGTGGTGCTGGTGAAGATGGGGGGCATCACCGCGCCGGTGACGGGTTCTGCGTGCTGGCCGGCGTGGATGACCTGGCTGGCGATGCGGAGGTTCGAGTGGTCGGACATTGGAGGACTCCCGTACGGATGGGGCGTTGATGTGATGGTGTGGTGACGGGCTGCGTGGGCTTACTTGAGCTGGCGGCGGAGGTAGTTGATGAGGTCGATCTTGGTGATGAGCCCGAGGTATTCGCGGAACTCGGTGCCGGCGCCCTGTGGCGGGTTGTCATCGACCACGATGGCGACTCGGTCGGCGCGGAAGATCGGGATCAGGTCTTCGACCTTGGCGGTCGGGGAGATGGTTTCGAGGCGGGTGGTCATGAAGTCCGACACCGGGCGTGACAGGGCGGAATCGCCCTGCACGACGGCCATGAGGATGTCGCCCTCGTCGATGATGCCGACGACCTTGTCGTGATCGCGACCGGTCGAGGTGAGGTGGACGGTTTCGACGACCGCCATCTGCGAGATGTTCTGCAGGTCCATGACCTTGATGACCTGGCTGAGCGGGTCGGTGGGCTTGGCGACATAGTCTTCGCGGCTGGCGTGTCGCCGGGCGATGATGTCGCGCAGGTCCCCGGTCTTCTCGCGATCGATGAAGCCGTTGTCGATCATCCAGTAGTCGTTGAACATCTTGCCGAGGTACTTCGCGCCCTGGTCGCAGATGAGGGTGACGACATTCATGGGCTTGGTCTGCTTGGCGCAGAACTTCTTAGCCGCGGCGATGAGGCAGCCGGTGCTGGAGCCGGCGAGCAGGCCTTCCTTGTCGAGCAGTTCGCGTGCGGCGTGGAAAGCCTCGGCGTCGGTGACGGCGATGGCTTCATCGACCACATCGAGGTCACAGATGCTGGGCACGAAGTCTTCGCCCATGCCCTCGACAAGCCACGAGCCGGCTTCGACGGTTTCGCCGCGGTTGACGAGCGGTTCCAGAATGGAGCCGGCGGGGTCGGCGAGGACGATCTTGCAGTTGGGGTTCTGCTCTTTGAGGTAGCGTCCGACGCCGGAGATGGTGCCGCCGGAGCCGACACCGGCGATGAAGACATCGACGCCGCCAAGCGCTTCGAGCTGGCGGTGGATCTCGGGGCCGGTGTGCTCGTAGTGGGCTTGGGTGTTGTGTTCGTTGGCGAACTGGTTGATATAGATGCTGTTGGGGGTCTTCTCGGCGAGGCGGGCGGCGACATCCTGGTAGTACTCGGGATGGCCCTTCTGGACATCGGATCGGGCGAGCACGACCTCGGCGCCCATGGCGCGGAGGTGTTGGATCTTGCCCTCGCTCATCTTGTCGGGGACGACGACGAGCATGCGGTAGCCGCGTTGGCCGGCGACGAGGGCGAGGCCGAGGCCGGTGTTGCCGGCGGTGCCCTCGATGATGGTGGGTTTGGGGTCGGCGTTGGGGTCGAGGCGCCCGTCACGCTCGGCGGCCTCGATCATGCTCAGGCCGATGCGGTCCTTGATGGACCCGGCGGGGTTCATGAGCTCCATCTTGCCGAAGAGGCGGCAAGGCCCCGACTCAAGGCGAGTGAGTTCGAGCATGGGCGTGTTGCCGATCATGTCGAGGGCGGAGTGGTAGACGGGCGCGACGGATCGCGCCTCGCCGGAAGCGGGGGTGGTCGAGGTCTGGGTCATAGGAACAGTCTAACGGACGAGCGGGGGCGTCAGGCCGTGTTTTGGGTGCGAATTCGGGGTGTGGGCGGATCGGGCGGGCGGCTGCGACGGGGTTGGTGTTGCGACTGGGTGATTTCCTTGCGGACCGCCCTCGCGGCTTGGGCTCGCCGACTGATCCAGGCGACCGTGGCGAACAGATACAGGAAGGTGATCAGGTTCATATTGCTTCCCGTGACCATGGCATGGGCCACGAACAGCAGCGCGAAAAAGCCGTAACTGTCGATGAATTTGTTGCCCTCGTCCATGAAGGATTTCTCGAATTCGTTCGTGGTGAACCGGAGGAACGCATGGACCCGTCCCGGGAGCAGTCGGGCGTCGATGCTGATGAGCACGATGGAGAGGATCGCGCAGGCGATGATGATTTCGCGTGGCACAGCCAACTTGAAGCCGACGGCATAGGCCGCGGGGAGGGCGAGGAGGGGGATGGCCAAGGAGAAGAGCGAAAAGAGTCGGGCGTGCCGACGATCCTTGGGCGATTCTGTGGGAACGCCCGCGAAGCAGCACACCCCGCCGATGGCGTTCAGAAGGATGCACAGCATGAGCACGCCGATGAGCACGCGGCTGAAATTCCCCAGCAGGGATGCTGGCCAGGTGGCCGAGCCATCGCCGATCAGCCGCTCCACGACGACCACACCGGTCGCGAGTCCGAAGAGTGCACCCGATCCAATGAGGATGATTCCGGTGAACCGGAAGAATTCCCAGCCGGCGCGATGGAGACGCCACCAGCGTGGGGGGATGGTCATGGAGAGGATGCGGGTGTCGCTGAGCGAATGGCCGCACTCGGGGCAGTGTGTGGCGTCGGGCTCTAGGCCGGCGCGTTCGTAGCCGCAGTGGACGCAGTACGGGCTGTCGACGGGCGGGGTCGGCATGGCCTGAGTGTAGCGATGGTGGCGGGGTCAGAAGTCTCGGCCGCGGAAGCCGTTGGTGGTGGTGAGCACCGCGCCCTGGCTCTCGAAGTACGGCTTGTTGGGAACGCCCTGGTCTTCGGCTTCGCCGAGGGGGTGGATTTCGGCGTGGCCGTCGAAGAAGCCGACGGGGACGGGGACGAGCAGTCTGCGGTCGTTGCTGTCGGTGCCGATGTGGCGTCTGCGCCTGAAGGCCATGAGCGGGTTCTCGTAGAGCATGCCCTTGGCGCTGGGCGAGGCGAGCGTGGAGAGGCGCTGCGGCGCGAGGAGTTTGCAGGAGAAGTTCGGGGCGACGGCGCAGAACTGGTCCGTGTCTTCGTCCCAGTAGCGTGGGTCGGCGTAGGCGGTTTCGGTGAGCTTGTAGTCGTTGAGACTGGGGGGGCTGGTGGAGCCGCCGTTGCCTCGCGAGGGGCTGATCCAGGCGTTGGTGCGCTCGCCCCCGGCCGACCACACCAGCAGGTGCCACATGTCCGAGTGCGCGAACCACGACACATTGGAGCGGAAGCCGAGCGGGGTGTTGATCGCAAAGCCGGGCATGCCGGCGAATGACCAGCCGTCGGGGTGGGGATCGCCCATGGGCATGGTGCCGAAGTCGCGCTCGGCGAGCGCGAGCAGATCGACGACATTCTGCCGGATGTTGGACATGCTCTTGGTGTCCTCGCCGAGCACGCGGGTGCGGTTGAGTGCGGGGAGGAGGATAGCGACAAGTATGCCGATGACGGCGATGACCACGAGCAGTTCGATGAGCGTGAAGGCGGAGCGCTTCATGCCTGAATTGTATGGCCGGTGGGGCTGTGAACTTGGGCTATTTTGTGGAACGTGATGGCGAGATTGTCTGCAGAATTCTGGACTATGCCGCGATCTCCAAATGGATCTTTGTGCCCGAGACTCGTGCTGATGCCATACGGCGGACTCTCCCGGTGAGTTCAAGGTTTTCGAGTGCGTTTCGGATCTGTGACCGGGAGCCACCGGCGGCCCGGGCGAGGGCGAGTTCGCTTTGGCCACTGCCCGGATCGTGGTGGAGCGAGGCCAGGATGGAGGCGCGCAGATCTCCGCGAAAGTCGGCTTGGGTACGGAGTTCCGGATGGCGGGCGAACAGCCAGGACGGGGGGCGAATCGCTTCGGATTTGAGTTCGATCGGTTCGCACCAGAGGTTCCAGCGTCGGGAGAGGTCGCTTGCGCGGCGCTCGGCTCGCTTGCGCAGCACGAGAGTCTTGCGCTCGACGGCGAACAGCGGATGGGGCTCATCTGTGGGGTTAAGTCGATCTGTGATGCACTTGAATCGCGGTGGGAAGTGGCGCTGCTGAGCGATGTCGAGGAGCAGGCCGAGCGTGGCGTGATGCCGCGGGTCGAGGTCGTCCTCGATGAGGCGGATGAGCCGGTGCCGGGCGACGGTCTCGGCGTACCGGTTCAGCCATGACGCGGCCATGGTGAACAGGCGCGCCGATTCCGGGCTGGCCTCGGCGGTGCGCAGGAGCAGGCGCTCGAGATCGATCGCGCCGGATGACGGTGCGGTGTTGAATCCGGCTCCGAGCGAAGCCCATTGATGGATCAGCCTGGAGTTCATGTCGTTTCCGATTCCAGTGCATCGAGCAGCGCCAGTGCATCGTCGATCTGCGCCTGCGAGGTTCCTTTCGGCTTGAGCGTGCTGAGGTAGCTGCGAACGAATTCGTATTCGTCAGGTCGAACGCCGAGATGCCCGAGGTCTTCCAGATCCTGCGGCCGACCGGCCAGCACTTTCATGGCGATGAAGTCCGAGCGGCTGATGGCATGCACAAGGAGCGGGCCGTAGCACCCGACATACACCTTTCGCTCTGACCAGCCATCGGGCAGCGCGTCCACGCGAAGGCGAACATCGCTGTTGAGCCAGCGCTCGGGAAGGCCGAGGTCAGGTGCAATCGCTTCTGCTGCCCGTTCGATCTCCCGGAGTTGTCCGTCGGGGCGGCAATGCATGACATCGCAGTCGATGGTGGTGCGGCTGGCGGGAAGCAAGCCGGTGAGCATGGCGGCGGCTCCGCCGACGAGGAGAATTTCCGTGTGCAGATCCTCCGGGAGGGTTTCGCCAAGGCGGGTGAGTGCGGATTCGATGTGCGGAGTGTCCATATGTGCTATTAAATAGTATAATACATCGACGCATAAATCCATCGAATCCAAGAAAAACCGCCCGACAAGCGGGCGGTTCGTGGATCGTGAGGATGGAGCAGGTGCTTACTCCAGTGCCGCGGCGCCCGAGATGATTTCGGTCAGCTCGGTGGTGATCTGGGCCTGGCGGGCGCGGTTGTACTTGCGTCCGATGACGCGGCCCATCTCGCCGGCGTTGTCGGTCGCGGCCTTCATCGCCACCATGCGGGCGACATTCTCCGAGACCACGGCGTCGAGGAAGGCCTGGAACAGGGTGGCCTTGACGGTCTCGGGGAGCAGCGAGCTGAGCAGCTCGGCGGGCTTGGGGGTGAAGTCGTACTCGATGGACGGTCCGGCGCTCGCGCCTTCGACCTGCTCGACGGCCGGCGGCTTCAGCGGCAGGAGTTGCAGCGCCTCGGGGCGCTGGCGCGAGGTCGAGATGAAGCGCATATAGACGACATGCACCGAGGAAATCTCGCCAGCGGCGAAGCGGTCCATGTACTGGCGAGCCAGTTTCTCGACCTCTTCGAAGGTCGGCTTGTCGCCGAACTGGTTGTGGGTAGCACCGATGGCGAACTTGTTGAACTTCAGAACGCTCTGACCCTTGCGCCCGACGACTTCGAGGGTGTAGTCGTTGAGGGAGCGCAGGTGCTTCATCGCGGCACGCAGGATGGAGCCGTTGTAGGGGCCGCAGAGGCCGCGATCGGAGGTCAGCACGAGCACAAGTGGCTTGGCAGTGGGCTTGAAGCCGTCGCGCGGGCCATCGATGAGGGGGTGGGAGATGTTCCCGGCCTTCTCGGCGAGCTCGGTGACGAGGTCAAAGATGCCCTCGGTGTAGGGCTTGGACTGGGTCGCGCGCTGCTGGGAGCGGGCGAATTTGCTCGTGGCGATCATCTGCATCGTCTTGGTGATGCGACGGATGGACTTGATCGCTTTGATGCGTTTTTTGAGTTCGCGTGTGTTACCCATGGGGCGGAGAGTGTAGCGAAACGGGTTTGGAGGGGCCAGCGGGGGAGGGTTGGGAAGGCGGATTTTGGAGGAATGGCGGGGGGTTTTTGCTCCCTCTCCCCTCGAGGGAGAGGGCCGGGGGTGAGGGGTCAGCGGCGCAGCCGCTGCTTCCAGCCTTTCGAGCGATTTGAAAACTCGGGCCGCCCCCTCATCCGTCCGCTTCGCGGCCACCTTCTCCCGCGAGGGGAGAAGGAGGGGGACATAGCCATTTATGAGCTGGTGTGGCATGCTCAAGCTCCGCTTGAGCATGGTTTCGCGGGCCAGACATGCTCAAACGAGTTTGAGCATGCCACACATCGCTACGACGGCTCGTCTGCCGGTTCGGCCCGGACCGGCTGGGGGTCGTTCGGGCTTCTCCTATTGACCGGTGGGACGGATCGGCTCTGGCCGGGGCCGATTTCGATGCGTGGGGGTTGGTCGCAGGAGAGGACCAGGCCGTCGATGGCGAAGCGGATGCCCTCGGGCATGTCCGGCTCGTCCCGCTCGTGGAGCACCTCGTGGGCGATGTGGATCAGCCAGGTCTGGTCGGCTCCGAGCTTCTGAGCCGCGGCGATGGCCCGGTCGAGGTTGAAGTGGGTCGGATGGGAGCGGTGGCGGAGGCCATCGAGGGCGAGGGCGCGCAGGCCGGTGAGGGGCTGCCAGGATTTCGGTGGGATGGCCGAGGTATCGGTGCACCAAGCGAAGGGGAAGGGGTTGTGGGCCGAGTTTTCGACGCGCCGCGCGAGTTCGGTGCCGGGGACGGGCTCGATGCGGAAGCCGAGGATGGGCAGGTGGCCATGGAGCAGGCGGACTGGGGTGAAACGCATGCCGTGGAGATCGATCGGCTTCGCGGCTCCCCCGGTCGAGGCGGGCAGTCGCCCGGAGCGCGGGTCGGGGGTGTTCGCGCCGTCGGGGTCTTCGATGCGGCGCTCGATCAGGTCGGCGACGAACGAGTCGTTGATGTTCGAGCCCTTGTCGAAGACATGCTTGTAGACCCGGTGCAGCGCTTCCCAGACGCGTTCCTCGGCGTAGATGTCGATGGGGCTGCGCATGGCGACATTGAAGCGCCGGACATCGTCGAGGCCGAAGAGGTGGTCCACATGGCTGTGGGTAAAGAGGATGGCGTCGGCCCGCCAGAGGTTGTGGCGGAGGGCCTGCGTGCGGAGATCCGGCCCGGCGTCGAGCAGGACCACGCGCGGCTGGCCGGATTCATCGGTCCATCGCAGCGCGGCCCCGGTGCGGGTGCGGTTGTCGCGCGGGTCGGACGAGCGGCAGGTGTCGCAGGCGCAGGCGATGACCGGCACGCCGCTGGAGGTGCCGGTGCCGAGGAAGAGGATTTCGGGGAGGGGGGATGGCACGGGTGAAGGGTAGCGGGGGAGGGGGCTAGCGGGTTTGGAGGCCTTCGTGGCGCTCTCGCTCGTTTGCTGATCGAAGAAGCCGATTTGCAATCTCAAGCAGTAAGTCGACTTCGAAGAGCAGGTCCCGGATCTGTGCGGCCAGATCCATCGCTGCGGATACCTGACCGGCCTCGGCGAGGTCTGTCGCGATCTTGTATGAAAGGTCTCGTGCACGGCTATCGTCGAGCGGAACAAGGCGTCGTAGCGTTCGTAATGCGCGGTCCAAATCCCCCAATTGCCACTCGGCACTGCCGATGGAAGCGAGAAGCCTGGCGCGCTGTTTATCGTCATCTGTTTCGTCGGCGACCCGGAGTGCCTCGTCCAAGGTCGCATATGCTTCATCTTGTTGGTCCAGTGCGCCCCGACGCTGAGCGACCGTCACAAGCTGACTGGCTCGCAGGGATGGTTCGCGTTTGAAGCGGGCTTCGGCAAGCGCCATGTCAATCATTTCTCTGGCAGATGTGGGATTGCCGAACTCGACATGTGCGTCTGCAAGCGCGAGGAGAAAGCGAAACTGGGAACTATGCTGCCTGATGCTTCCTTCCTTCAACGCGCGATCCAATAGTGCAACGGCATCGGTGGTGTTCCCAAACATGTGCTCGAATCGAGCGTGAGCGATCAACTCGTGTGCCTTATCGAAACCCGCCGGTGATGCCTCTGTGAACTCACGCGCGATGACGACGGTTTGGACTGCGTCATCGTTGAGGTCCATCTGAAGTTGCTTCATTGCGATGGCAAGGAGGCCTTGGATTGAACCGCGAGTCTCAGCGGTACCGGTAGCAATCCGGATAGCCTTCTCGAACTGCGTATTGGCGGCTTCGACTCCACCTCGCTCAGCCAACTGTTCTGCCGTTTCCAACAACCACGACAATGGAACTTCGTCCCACTCGACAAGGCTCCATGTCTCCAGAGCACCCGGGATATCCCCATTGCCAAGCTGAGCCTTGCCTATCTCTAAGTATTCGACATCGCCATTGTCGAGGTCTGCGAGGTGGAGCATCCGGATCGCGGATTCCGCATCGCGGGCACGGATGTACGACCACAGGACACGACCCGCAAGCTCGTTCTGCTTACCCGCTTCGATCATGATGACCTCTTGCTCTGAAGCGAGTCGTCGCATCTCAAGGAGGTCGATCTCATCTCGATCAAGGCGCGAGGTGATGATCTTGCCAAGGACTTCAAACTCGTTGATTGGATGGTCTTCAAGATAGGGCGGGAGTCTGTGCTCAGTGACCATCGCTTCTGCCCGCTCGTACTCGCCGTTGTTCGCGTAAGCAAAGATGAGATACAACAGGATGACTTGCCGATCCGTTGGCGACAGATCTCTGTCGAGCATCGGCTTGATGTTTTCGGGGCGTGCTTGTGCTGAGAGTGCGCCGGCCAGTTTCGATAAATCAGCACTTTCTTGTTCCGCCACGATCTCGATGAGCATCTTTTGCGAGCGTGGCATATCGCCAAGCTGACCAATGAGAATCGCCGCGCGGTACCTAAGGGTGTAACGCGGGTTGACCTCACCAATGATGTCGAACACGGCATCCTCTGGAACATCAGGAATCCGAGTGAGGGCTTCTTCCATGACTCGTAAGGCGTGCGCTCGGATCTCCTCCGGTGTTGCCGTTGCCGGATCGAAGTCCGGAACGAACTTCGCGGTCGGGATCGGCTTCACGGTCAAGGCCGGTTCATCGCCGAAGGCGAGCACCCCTACCAGCCCAATCATCAGCAACCCAACCAGCACCCGTCGTGGGTACATCGCCTCATCTCCTCGGTGTAAATACTCACATGATCCGCGTGATCTCCATGCCTTTATAGGTCGGATCGCCCATGAAGCAAAGCGTCGTCCTATGAGAACCGGCGGGCGGCGTCGCTATGATGCGGGTCGGCCGCAGGGCGTGTTGGGGGTCCAGCCGCGAGGCCGCGAGGAGCAGACCATGAGCGGACAACTCGAATCGTCGGTATCGGAGAATCACCTGATCCACTCCCCTGGCTGCGGGTGCGCGGGCGGCGTCGATCGACGCGGCTTCCTCGGCGCGAGCATGGGGTGCGGGGCGTACCTGGCGATGGCGCTCGCCGCGGCTCCGGTGATGACCCGGCGGGCGTTCGCCCAGCGTCCCACGGGCGAGGCGCTGATGACCACTCCGTTCGCGCGGGTCGAGAAACTGGCCGACGGCGTGTGGGCGGTGGTGTCCGTCACGACCAACGGCGACTACACGACCGTCTCGAACGGCGGCATCGTCGCGGGGCGCGATGGCGTGCTGTGCATCGAGGGGTTCAACACGCCCGCGGGCGGGCGATGGATCAACCAACTCGCGAAGGAACTCACCGGGCGCTGGCCCGACTATGTCGTGCTGACGCACCTGCACGGCGATCACTCCAACGGGCTGGAAGGATACCTGCGTCAGGACGGCGGGCCCCGGATCATCTCGACCGCGACGACGCGCGAGCTGATGGCGCAGCGTGCCGCGACCGTGGCCACCGATCCGGATGAGCTGGGTCTGGTCAATTCGAACATCAAGACCGTGCTCCCCGACGCGGTGATCCCCAACCGCGATGTGCGCCTCACCATCGACCTCGGCGGGCGCACGCTCGTGCTGCACCAGCGCTCGGGTCACACGCCGAGCGACCTGACGGTGCATGTGGACGACCCGCGCGTGGTGTTCACGGGGGACCTGGTGTTCAACGGCCTGTTCCCGTTCTATGGTGATGCGATCCCGTCGCGCTGGCTGGAGTCGCTCGGCAATCTGCTTGATGACGATCAGAGCACCTTCGTGCCGGGGCACGGCAGCGTCGCCAGCCGCGACGATCTGAAGCCCTACATGGAGCTGATGCGCCACACCGCCGACGCCGCGAAGCAGGCGTTCGAGAAGGGCGTGCCCGCGAGCGAGGCGTGGCAGCAGTACACGATCCCCGAGTCGCTGGGCGAGTGGGGCAAGTTCCGCCCGGATGTATACCGGTTTGCGTTCGAGGCGTGGGAGAAGGAACTGCGGGGCGGGTGATCTGATCCGCGATTACAGACCGCGTGGGCGAACCGTGCCGAAGCGCACCGTTTCCTGCACCGGGCGCGGCACATCGGCGCGCTGCTCGGCAGTGAGGATCGCACTGATGACGCTCCAGGTCTGTCGGTCCATCTCCAGTCGCTCAGCCATCAACGCCGAGAGTTCGTCGCCCTCGCTCTCGAGGGTGTTCTTGGCGTCGATGTCGGTCGCGGCGTTCGCGCGGGCCACGGCCCAGGCGAGTTCGGGTGGCAGCGTGGTCTGCTCGGCTTCGGCGACGGCTTCGAAGAAGGTGCGGGTCCAGCGCTGCTGGCGATCATCGAGTTGCGTCAACGCGTTCCGGATGCGCTGCTTCTGGTCTTCGGTAAGGGTGGGCAGATTCGCCGCGGAGCGGATCCGCGCTTCGGTCATGGAGGGCGGAACGAGCTGCTCGGTGGCCTGTCGGTAGAAGGCGACCGACACGGATTCGGCCTGCTCCTCGGTGAGCGCATTGAGCAATGGCACCAGGATCGAGGTGTTGACGCTCCGGACCCGCAGACGGTAATCGAGCACCTCAAGATAGATGTCGGCCGCCCGGAGCGGCTCGCTCTTGATGAGCGTCGGGTATTCCGCGGCGTCCTCGGACTCGAGCGCTCGCTGGCGGGCAACGAGTGCGCGATCCATGAGTTCGGCGTAGCGGTCCAGCAGTTCGACGATGGCCGGGTCGTCTCCCCAATCTCGATCGTAGGCATCGACCAGTGAGATCAGGTCGATATGTTCTCCGGCCAGTCGTCCGCTGGGCAGCAGCTCATTGCGCCGCAGTTCACGCTCGACCTTGGGCCAGAGTTCGATCTGCTGCTGATCGAGGAGCAGCCGAAGATCGGTCACCAGTTCGCGCCGGTACTCCTCGCGTTCGCCGTTCCATCGCTCGGCCAGTTCGTTGGCTCGGGACAGAGCCTGGCCATCACTGGCGAAAACCGACGCGTCGATCAACGCGATTACCTCGGTTTCGACTGCTGCGGCCTCGGTCTGGTACCGCTCGAAGAAGTCATCGTAGAGAGCCGCGGTCAGTTCTCGCTGGCCGGGAGTGAGCCCGATGATCGAGTCGATGATGCGCAGTTCGGACCGGGTGAGCGGCGGGGAGGTATCGAGGCGACTCATCGGGTTGCCGACGAACTTCTGCGCACCGGCGGACGGTAAAACCAGCAGGAAACAGAAGGCAATGACGAGAGCACAACGATGCGTGTGAAATGGCATACTTCACTCCGAAGGGTGATATAGAGCGTTACGGATACGCCGCCCAACATGCTGACGCTCTACCTACGGGAAACATACACATAAAAAGCCGGTGCTGCTGAAGCCTCACATGCCGTGTTCCCGGATATCTCGGCTCCACAGGACCTCGTCGGTCGGGCGCGGCATGGCGAGACGCTGTTCAGGGGTGAGGATGGTGCGGATGGACTTCCAAGTGCCGAATTCGTGCTCGGCGCGGGCTGCGTAAGCCTCGTCGAGCGATTCGATCCGCTCGACTTCCCAGAACGCGAACACGGTTATGGCGTCGGCACCCTCACCGATGGTGGTTTGGGCGCCCTTGCCTTCCAGAGCCTGGGTGAGTTTGTTCGGCAGGTGTGTGTCCTGCACCGCACGGATTTCGTCGAAGACGCGCCGGAGAATGGCTGGCCGACCTTCGAGGTAGTTGTGAATGATCGGATCGATCTGTTGACGCTGTTCCGGGGTGAGTGTGGGGAGGTTTCCCGCCGCGATGATGCGTTCGTGCACGGTGCCCCAGTCGCGTGCGCGTTCGACTTCGCGCTGGATGAACCGTTGCTCGAGATCGCGTCCGGTGTCTTCCGGGAGCATGGCTTTGATACGGGTGAGTGTCGCAAGATTAAGGTCGCGGATACGCTGACGCTGGACGAGAATCTCGCGATAGAGGTCGATGCACTCTTGGGTGTGCTCCATGCGTTTCATCATCCATTGCTGGGCGAGTTCCGTATCGAGGAGTTCGGCTCGCCGACGCAGGGGAGGATCGATGCGTTCGGCGTACTGACGCAGTTCGGCGGCGAGCGGTTCGTTGGTCTGCCAATCGGGGATGTGCTCGTGTACGAAGCGGATCATGTCTACGCGTTCACCGATCAAGCGCCCGCGTACGATCTCATTCTTGCGCCTGATTTCCCGTTCGACGATCGGCCAGAGGCCAATCTGTGATTCATCGAGCGTCAGACGCAGGTCATCCAAGAACACCTGTTCGAGTTGCTTGCGCTCAGTCATCCAGTCGAACCAGATCTGCTGCGCTTCGCCCAGGATATCGGCGTCCTGCATGAGCAGGCCCTCATCCACCAGTTCGTTTATCTTCAGCTCGCGATCGCGGATTTCGCCCTGGAACCGCTGCTCGAAATCACGGAAGAGTTCGTCGATGAGTTGACGCTGCACTTCGGACAGCTCCAGCACGGTATCGAGGATTTCGATATCAGTGGCCGTGATCGGCAGTGTGCGTTGGAGCTGCGTGGCGGGGTTCTGTACACCCGATTGCCCGGACGCGAGCGGGGCGAGCA
>CAZIXS010000082.1:0-10346 GCA_964543335.1 uncultured Phycisphaeraceae bacterium
CGCAGACCGCCGATGACTCCCCCACCCACCAAGGCAGTTCGGTGATCGACGCCCACACAAGGGTTACGACCGATCGCCTGGCTCTGATCCCCGCCACAGCCCGGATCGCGCGTGCGGATGCCGACGGCTCCGACGATCTGGGAGCGATGCTGGGCGTGGTTGTGCCCAAGTCCTGGCCACCGGAACTGTTCGGCGACCATCGAGAAAAACTCGCGCAGATCCTCGAAGAGCGCCCCACCGAGTGCGGTTGGTGGAGCTGGTACATCACCTACTCCATCGAAGGCCTGCCCGCGGGCACCCTCGTCGGCAGCGTGGGCTTCTCCGGTCCGCCCGACGCCAGCGGCCATGTGCAGATCGGCTACGCCATTCTGGAGGACTACCGCGGCCAGGGATTCGCCACCGAATCGCTGGGTGGACTGATCGATTGGGCATTCGAGAACACGAGCGTCCGTCGGATCAGCGGGCAGACCTTCGCGGACATGCCTGTCTCAATTTCTGTGATGACCCGCAACCGCATGACGCATGCCGGCGAGGGTTCCGAGCCCGGCACCGTTCGCTACGAGATCACGCGACGCCAATGGGAGGCCTGAACGCCTCGCGATCACCGGCGGACGGAGCGGCCACGGATCAGAAGATCCTGCCGGATCGCTATTCCCAGCGCTTCTTTGGCTTTTTCTCCGGCTCGGTCCGGCGCATGTTCCGCAGAGGGTTTCACGGCGTCCACCTGGATCCGTCGTCGATCGAGGTGCTCGACGAGTTGAACCGACACGTCGGTCCCGCGATCGCGCTCGGGAACCATCCCGGTTGGTGGGATCCGCTGGTCGCGGTGTTGCTGTCGAAGCTGTACCTGCCCGATCGCCCGATGCTCGCGGCGATGGACCGTGCGGAACTGGAGCGATTCGGGATCCTGAGGCGTATCGGTGTGTTCGGGATCGACCCGGATGATTCCGAATCGTTGCCCGCGCAGGTTGATTTCCTCACGCAGCGTTTCTCCGAACGCCCGAACGCCACCTTCTGGATCACGCCGCAGGGTGAGTTCACCGATGTCCGGCTGCCCATCCGTCTCCGCCCGGGAGCCGCGGCTGTGGCAGCCCGTCTCGATCAGGCTCCGAAGGTCGTGGCGCTGGCAATGGATTACTGCTTCTGGAACGACCGCAAACCCGAACTCTGCATGCGGGTGACTCGGGTGGAGGCACGAGCGAGGTCTGGAGACCGGCCCTCCACAACGGACTGGATGCGTGCCATGACCGAAGCCATGCAGGACAATCAGCGGCTCCTGACCGAGCGGGTTCTACGCAGAAACCCTGAGGAATGGGTGGCGGTGATCGCCGCTCGCACGCACCAGCGAACGAATCCGATCTACGATCTCTGGCTACGAGCACGCGGTCGCTCCGGTGCGCTGAGAACGCGGCGTGACCACGAGGGTGCCTGACCAGACCGGATGGAGAGAGCCGAAGGATGACTTTCGCTTTGGAACTGCTCGGTGGGATCGGCGCCTTGATCGCGCTCGGCGCGTTCGTGATGACGGTGCGCAACCTGTCTCGCTTGCCTGTACCAGCAAGAACAGAACTGGCAACCGGATCCGCTCGCCTGAGCGTGGGTATCCCTGCCCGCAACGAAGCCGCGAACATCGAGGACTGCATCCGCTCGGTGCTCGCCGGCGGAATCGAGGATGTGCGGGTGCTAGTCTACGACGATCAGTCCGACGACGAGACGCCGGAGATCCTGGCCCGCCTGGCTCGCGAAGACCGGCGGATCGAGATCGTGGGAACACACCAGATGCCTTCGGGCTGGTGCGGCAAGCAGCACGCGTGCTGGAGGATCGCCCGCCACGCGATTGAACAGACCGCAGTGGCCGAACGCGACTGGCTGCTGTTCATCGATGCGGATGTCCGGATCGAACCAGACGGGCTTCGTCGAACCGTCGCGCATGCCGATTTGATCGATCACGACGGCAAGCTTGGCCTGCTTTCGACCTTTCCCCGCCAGATCACAAAGTCGCTGGGCGAGTCGCTGCTGGTCACCGCCATTTTCTTCGTGCTCCTCAGCTACCTCCCGTTCGGGCGGATGCGTCAGACGCTCGATCCGGCGTCGTCTGCGGCCTGTGGCCAGTTCATGCTGGTGCGAGCCGACTGCTATCAGGCGTTCGGCGGACACGAGTCGCTGAAGGACTCGATGCACGACGGCGTGAAAATGCCCCGACTCGCGAGGCAGCAGGGCTTCCGAACCGATCTCTTTGATGGCGCGGATGTGGCCAGTTGCCGCATGTACGAAGGATTTGCGCAGACCTGGAAGGGCTTTGCCA
This sequence comes from uncultured Phycisphaeraceae bacterium, assembly GCA_964543335.1. Taxonomy (GTDB): domain Bacteria; phylum Planctomycetota; class Phycisphaerae; order Phycisphaerales; family UBA1924; genus JANSXG01. The sequence continues at coordinate 2,306 of CAZIXS010000082.1, forward strand.
AGAACGCCTTCGAGGGCCTGGGCTCCGTCATCCTGCTGGCGGTGCTGACCGTGATGCACCTCATCGGGCACATCGCTCCCCCGCTCGTCTTCGCGCTCTCGGTTGTGATCAGCATGAATCAGCCCGATCCGCTCTGGATCGCGATAGTCTCTTCGGGGTTGGCGGTGCTGCTCGGGATCGGGCAACGACTGATCATTGCCCTAAGAGAGCGTCATTCCATCGGCGTCGCACCGTTGCACAGCGTCAGTGTGGCGCTGATGACTGCCGTCCAGTGGTGGAGTTGGTATCTGCACCGGACCGGAAAGCGCAATTGGCGTGGCCGAACCCTCGGTGAGGCCAGCACGACCTAAGCGCTGCGCGCTGCTGTCTCGATCGCCTGATTCACCGCAAGATCAAACGACTCGGAGCGGATCAAGCCCGCGAGCTCAGCGGACCTCTGCCGCACGGACGAGCTCAAAGCGGTTTCGATCGCCGTCCGGAGATGACGCCGAAAATCACGAGAGGATCGTTGCCGCACGGAGACGGACGCCGCGGCCCCGAGCCGACGCAGGCGGCGGGCGTTGTCGGGTTGATCGTGCGTAAACGGGATGACCACGGAAGGCACACCGGCACGCATCGCGGACGCCGTCGTCCCGATGCCCGCGTGGTGCACGACGAGATCCGCGTGGGGGAAAAGCGCATCGTGCGGAGCATACGCCGCGCTCGCGACGCCGCGGCTTGCGAGCCGATCGGCAGAACCTCGGTTTCCGGTGAGCACGACTGGCATCACAGCACACGCCTCGGCTACTTCCAGAAAAGCCTCCACGAGGTCCTGACCGAGGTGAGCGGCGGTCGTGCCGAGCGACCAGACGACCACGCGACGGCCCTCGGCTTTCGCGTGCTCGATCGCTCGCCCGAGTTCTGCGTCGAGGTCGTGATCGTGACCGAGCGATGGCGGGAAGCCCACGACCGATGCGTTCCTTGGATCGTCATGCGCGGGGCCGCGAAACTGCGGCGACCACAGCCCGAGATTCAGTTGCTCGCTGAACTGGCCTCGCAGCATCGTTCGTCGCTGGGCCGGAAGTCCAAGTTCTCGGCGGACGGCGTTGATGGCAGGATCGATCGAGCGATCGATCACTCGACCGGCGATCGCGGTTCCCAGACGGATCGTCCATCCGGGGTAGGTTTCTCGATCAGGCATCCCGGGATACAGATTCGGATCCGAGATGCTCGGCCACGACGACGGGGCCACGGCACACATGACCCACGGGATATCGAGCTCTTCGGCAACCCAGGGCAAGCCGAAGCTGATGTGGTGCCCGATGATCGCGTCGGGCTTGAGATCCGCTGCGACCTTGCGGGCATCGAGCACCAGTCGGGGCGTGCGTGGGATGACCAGTTCCCGGAGCATGCGAACCGAGCCTCGCTTTGGGTCAAGCCACTGCGGATGCGCAGCGATGGCGGAGGACTCCCAGGCTTCGCCGGTCGGAGAAGCGCGAAGGGCGTATTGCTCCTCCGCGATGGCGCACCATCCGGGATCGAGCAGGGCGACCGCCTCGTGGCCCGCGCTGCGAAGCGCCTGCCCGACCGAAAGCAGCGGGCGGACATCGCCCGCGGAGCCGAAGCTGGAAAGCAGGAAACGCATACGCTCAGCGGCCCGACATCAACTCTCGGATTCGCGCAGCTTGGCGAGCACGCTGAAGTCTTCGAGGGTCGAGGTGTCCTGCTGGGCTTTCTCATCTCCGGAGGCGATATCGCGGAGCAATCGACGCATGATCTTGCCCGACCGCGTCTTGGGCAGCGCATCCGTGAAGCGGATCATGTCAGGCTTGGCGATCGCCCCGATCTCCTTGGCGACATGGGCTGTGAGGGCTTTCTTCAGTTCGCTGGCTTCATCCGGATTCGATGGCTGATGGTGAGACTCCAGCGTGACAAACGCCGCGACCCCGGTGCCTTTGATCTCGTGAGGCATGCCGACGACCGCGGCCTCCACCACGGCGTCATGCGAAACGAGCGCGGACTCCACCTCCATCGTGCCCAGTCGGTGACCCGAGACATTGATCACATCGTCGATGCGCCCCATGATCCAGAAGTAACCGTCCTGATCCTTGCGTGCACCATCGCCGGCGGTGTAGAAGCCTTTGACCGTGGACCAGTAGGTATCGACGAAGCGTTCACGATCGCCGTACACGCCGCGCAGCATGGAAGGCCAGGGCTTGCGGATCACCAGCAGCCCACCGCTGTTGGCGGGCACTTCCTTGCCGTCGGTATCGACCACCGCGGCGTCGATGCCGAAGAAGGGCAGCGTGCACGAGCCGGGTTTGGTCGGCGTCACACCGGGCAGGGGCGTGAGCATGTGCCCGCCGGTTTCGGTTTGCCAGTAGGTGTCCACGATCGGACAAATCCCGCGACCGATCTTCTCGCGGTACCACATCCAGGCTTCCGGATTGATCGGCTCGCCGACGGTCCCGAGCACCTGCAGCGAAGACAGGTCGTGTTTCTCGGGGTGCGCATCGCCCCACTTCATGAACGCCCGGATCGCGGTCGGAGCGGTGTAGAACTGTGTGACTTTGTGGCGTTCGACGATGTCCCAGAAGCGGTTCTCGGCGGGGAAGTTCGGAGCCCCTTCGTACATGAGCGTGGGCACTCGGTTCGGGAGCACGCCGTACAGGATGTAGCTGTGGCCGGTGATCCATCCGATGTCGGCGGTGCACCAGTAGACCTGTCCCTCATCGGGGATGAGGTTGAAGGTGTACTTGCTGGTCAGGTAGGTATGCACCATGTACCCGCCGATGGTGTGCGCGATACCCTTGGGCTTGCCCGTTGAGCCGGAGGTGTACAGCAGGAACGACATATCCTCGGAGTCGAGCGGCTCGCACGGACAGTCGGCGCTGGCCTTCTCCATGTGCTCGGTCCAGCAGCGGTCGAGTTCACCCCATGAAATGTCGTTGTGGCAACGCCCCACGCAGAAGACATGCTCGACGATCGGCTGGTTCTGCTCCTTGAGCATCGCAACGGCTTCGTCCACATTCTGCTTCAGGGGGACAACCTTGCCCCGGCGCCACGATCCGTCGCAGGTCACGATGACCTTGGATTTGGCGTCGAGCACGCGATCGACGATGGCGTGCGCACTGAAACCGCCAAAGATCACCGAGTGCACCGCACCGATGCGAGCGCAGGCGAGCACCGCCACGGCGAGTTCGGGAACCATGCCCATGTAGATCGTGACGACATCGCCCTTGGAGACCCCTGCCTCCCGCAGGACATTGGCAAACTTGGCGGTCTGCTCCTTGAGATCGGCGTAGGAGATCCGTTTGATCTCGGGACCACCGTCGCCAACCGGCTCGCCTTCCCAGATGATCGCCGCCTGCTCGCCGTGCCCTGAATCAACCTGACGATCGACGCAGTTGTAGCAGAGGTTGGTCTTGCCCCCGAGGAACCACTGCGCATCGGGAGCTTTGAACTCGACGACCTTGTTCCACCGCTCGAACCAGTGCAGTTCAGAAGCCACTTCAGCGTAGAACGACTCAGGATCATGCAGCGATCGGTCATACATCGCTCGATACTCGTCCATGGACGAGATCAGCCAGCGCGATGCTCCCACGCTCGCGGCACTGGGTGGATCGAACTTTCGATTTTCGTGAAGGATCGACTCGATCGAGTTCGGGTTCATGGTGACGATTGCTCCTTCCGCGGTGAGGTCAACGCCAGACTGTAGCCCAAGTCCGCGAGGGATGAGTGATCAGAGCTGGAACGGATAGATGCTGCCCAAGCCGAGGATCCGGGTCAGTTCGTCCAGAGCAGTCCTCCCCTCCGCCAGCAGTTTCGGATCAGAGAGATCCGCCGGGTCGAGCGCGTCGCGGTAGTGCCGGCCGACCCAATCCACGAGCGACCGGTAGAGCTCATCGGTCAGCAGGACGGATGCGGAAAGCCGAGCCAGTTCCGCGTCGTTGAGAACTACTCGCAGTCGCAGGCACGCCGGCCCCCCGCCGTTGCGCATGCTCTGGCGGACATTGATGAACGCGATCTCATCGATCGGGTTGTCCGCGGCCACCACGGCTTCCAGCGCGGTTCGCACATCGTCATTCTCTTCGCATTCGACCGGGGTCACGAAGAGCATCTTGCCATCGGGCTTGGTCACCAGTTGGGAGTTGAACAAGTAGGTGTTCACCGCGTCTTCCAGAGAGACCTGGTCCTCGGTCACGCAAATCGGGACGAACTCCGCCCCAAGCATCTCCATGCGCTTGCCGAGTTCAGCGATGACTTCATCGCTGCCAACGAATGCCCGCTCGTGATACAGAAGCACATTCTGGTTTCCAACAGAGATCACATCGTTGTGGAACACCCCGGCATCGATCGCGTCGGGGTGCTGCTGGGCGTAGACGATGCGCTCGGGATCCAATCCGTGCGAACGAGCGATGGCACGGCTGGCTTCGTAGGTCTGGCGCGCGCGGAACCGCTTGGGGAGTTGCCGGGGGGAACCAGAGGCAGCCGCGGCATCGATCGTGTAATCGCCGAAAACAAAGAACTCGACACCGGGCTCGGAGTGATCTTTGGCGAGCCGGGTATGGTTGGCCGCGCCCTCGTCGGCGAACATCGTGATCGAGGGCAGCGGGTCGTGGACCGCGAAGAACCCTTCATCCGCAAAGATGGATCGCAGGATCCGCCCCGTGGTCGGCGCTTCGATCTTGCGATGGTAGTGGCTCATCATGTTGGCGACGGTGAAGTGCACACGCCCGTCCCACGTGTCCGTGCTCGGGCTGACGGTGGCCGCGTTGGCGGTCCACATCGCTGAAGCGCTGGAGCAGGCCAGAAGAAACGAAGGTGTCTCGCGGGCCGCGGCCTCGAGAACCTCCGCATCGCTGCCACGATGCCCGGTCAGGCGAAGCTCGGTCAGGTCGGGGCGCTCATGCGGCGGAAGCACCCCCTGCGGGATGCCCAGGTCGGCGAGTTTCTTCATCTTCGCCAGACCCTCGAGAGCGGCCGATCGGGGGTTGGAGGTCTGCAGGGCGTTTTTCGCGGACGCGATGTTGCCTGAGGCGAGCCCCGCGTACGTGTGCGTCAGACCGACCAGACCATCAAAGTTCACTTCCCGAGAATCCACGCAGGCCTCCGTTCGTTGTGCGTGCCAACAGGGTACGATCGGGCGACAAAACGTGCATCATCAGACTCGGGAGTTTCCATGGCAAAGGGCGAGCCACTCAGCCGTCATCAGCAGAAGATCGTCGGTCGCTACTACGACCACAAGGACACAATCATGGCAACCAAGCTGGCCGAACTGGTCAGCGAGCTGTACCTGTGCGAGAGCGAGAAAAAGGCGGCCACGCTCTGGAAGCGTGCCGAGACCGCACTCAACCAGACCGGCCTGAAACCGGCGGAGGTCGAGCGCGTCACCAGCAAGCGGGATGTGCAGGGTCTGGCGGAGCTCGTGAAGAAGCTGAACGCCGCCAGATAGTCCTGCCCGTTTACTCCTCTTCCATCCAGTCGCAGAACCCGGGGTAACCGCAGCCGTGACAACCGAAGTTGTGGCCGACCGCGGGCAGGTTCGTATACCCCACGCCCGGCTGCTGCCAGAACATCCGCATCCGCTCCTGCGGATGATTGCCGATCTGGTTCAATGAATTGGCCTCAAAGATCCGCCCGTTGGCGATGGTGTACGCCACGAACTCCGTATCGCGGATATTCCTGCGTGGATCGCGCCCTTCCTCAAAGATCACGATGTCCGCCAGCTTCCCGGCCTCGATCGTGCCGAGATCGGCCGACATCTTCAGATGTCGCGCTGCCAAGATCGTCCCGGCCCGCAGGATCTCGGAATTGTCCATGCCGCCGTGCCCCATGGCCCACAATTCCCAGTGCGTGTTGAGGCCCTGGAGCTGGCCATGCCCGCCCGGCTGAACATTGATCCCGATGCCGACCGCGAGATCACAGATCCGGGCGGTCTTGAAGTGCGCGTAGTCCTCTTCCGCGACTTTCATGCGACGACGCGTGCGTGAGAACAGCAGTTGGGGCGGGAAGTACTCGCCGAGCTTCTCATGCTCGTACAGATCGTCCCGCTCATAGAAGAAATGCTCGGCTCCGATGCCGCCGTACGCCACGCTGAGCGTGGGCGTGTAGCCCACACCGTGGGTTTCGGGCCAGGCATCGGTGGCGGGCCTCCAGAGATCGAGCACATCCTTGTAGACCATCTCGACGGGGAAGGTGTGCTCCAGGCCGGTGTGACCATCGACGATCATGGTGAGGTTGTGCATGAAAGTCGAACCGCCCTCGGGCACCACGAGCATGCCGCGTTCGCGAGCCGCGGCGACGACCTGCTGACGCTGGTCGCGACGGGGCTGGTTGTAACTCTTGACGCTGAACGCCCCCACCGCCTGCATGCGGTCAAGATGGAATCGGGCATCATCGAGCGAGTCGATGACCGCGCTGAAACCTCCGGTGGCTCCGTAGAGGATTGTTCCGGTCGAGAATGTCCGAGGCGCCACGATGTGGCCTGCCATGGTCATCTCGCGCGCGGAGTGGATGGAGTTCGTGTCGTTGGAGGGGTCGTGGATCGTGGTCACCCCGAAGGACAGGCGGATCAGATCCACCCAGTTCTGTTCCGGAGTGAGTCCGCTCGACGCCTGTGCCCCGTGAGCGTGTGCCTCGATGAAACCCGGCATGACCACGCGTCCGGAGACATCAAGCACATACGCGTCCGACGGGATGCTGATATCAGCAGCGGAGCCGACCGAACGGATGCGGTTGCCCTCGATCAGGACGACACCGTTCTCGATCACGCCGAGATCCTCACCGAACGGATCACCCGCCATGGTGAGGATGGTGCCACCCACCAGCGCGACCGCGCCTTCCGGCCGATCGTGATTGGCGGTGAACGAGATGTTCACGCCCTTGGGCTCCTCCGGCTCGTCGGTCGCGGCGCGAGCCATGGCGGCCTCGACATCCACCGCGAAGAGTTCTGGGCCGAATGACCAGTAGAGCGTCCCCGCGTTGCGCCCGAACGCGATGTTTTCGCCCGCGGCTTTCGAGACCCGTCGGACCGGCAGGTTTGATGCATTCGGCCCAACGGAGATCGCGCGACCGGTATCGACCATCGGCGCGACATAGACATGAAACCGCTCGATGAAGGCGATGCGCGACTCATCCGGTGAGACGACGAAATCCGTCGCCCAGACGCTCGTGTAGTGCGTGCGAGCATCGGCGTCCTCAAGCTGGCTGATGGTCTCATCCCGCGCGAGCTTGATGGAGACCAGCGCGGCATTGTCGGCATCCTTGCCCGGTGACCGCCGGGTCACGAACAGGCGATCACTGCTACGCCCGAACTGCGGATCGCTGCCGTTGCGCGTCACGAGTTGCTCCTGACGCTGCTCGCCGCCCATCACGCTGGTGATGTACACCCCAGGGTCTCTCCCCCAGAGCGGAGAGGTGATCCAGCCGCCGCTCACCCGCTCGTACGCCAGGCGCGTGCCGTCGGGAGAGAAAACGGGGTTATTGAAGTGACCCGGTGTTCCGTTCACCGACCATGTGCGCGTCGGCTTGCCCGAGGAATCGAGCCGAGCCACGCGGATCGAACCCAGATCCTCATCGTCCCAGGTCACCCAGGCGATCATCGAGCCATCGCGGCTGAAGACCGGGTCGAACTCGAAGTGCTCGCGCTGACTGGTCAGACGATACGCCTCGCCGGCGCTGGTGCCGGAGAGCGTGATCGGCTTCAGATAGATGTGGCCGAGCGCTGAATACGCTGCGAGTCGCCCGCTGGGCGAGACCACCACATCCTGCAACACCCGGACGTCGAAGGATTCTGGGGCGGGGTTCTGGGGTGCCTCAAGTGGCTGGCTGATCCTCCGCGTATCAGTCACGCGGAAGGGGATGATTTCCGAGTCGCCGGTCGCGATGTTGACGCGCCGGATCTTGCCTCGGGCCCACAGAACGATCGTCTGGTTGTCGGGAAGCCAGGCCATCGTCGGGTAGACCCCATGGATCGCCCAGGCTTCCTGCATGTCACGCTCGAGATCACCGTAAACGGGCCCGACCGCGCCCGAAGACACATCCATGACAAAGAGTGTTG
>CAZIXS010000082.1:10356-13213 GCA_964543335.1 uncultured Phycisphaeraceae bacterium
CTCGGCGCACGAACGCGATCTTGCTCCCGTCCGGTGAAGGAGTCGGCCGGCAGGAACCTCCCGGGCCGGACACGAACCGCTCCTGTCGCCCGGTTTGGGTATCGAGCCGGTTGATGACGTAGATCTGCTTGTTCGAATCCTTGTTGTATTCGAAGGTCGAACCGGGGCTGACATCCTCCGAGAAGTACAGGTATCGACCGTCCGGTGAGAACACCGGCTCGTTCACATCCTTCTGCTCGGTTGGACGATCGGTCATCTGCAGTCCACCCGACGCGCCTGCGCCGATGCCAGCCGCCGGGTACATCCACATCTCGCCAGCACCGAGCGAACGGCGGGAAGTGAAGTGCTTACGGGCGACGATGTACTCCCCCGAGGGATGCCAGGCGGGCCCGTTCAGCAGGCGGTAGGTTTCGTTCGTGATCTGGGTGTAGGCGTCGTCTTCCGTGCCCCACTGGCCATCTTCACCGACGGACAGCGTCCAGATGTTGTCGCCGCTCTTGCCCGACTGCCCGAGCCGGTCGCTGGTGAAGGCGATGGATTGCCCATCCGGGCTGAACCGGGGCTGCATGTCCCAAGCCATGCCGCGGGTCAGTTTCGTGACCGCAGAACCGTCGGGCGAGCCCGAGATCGGCATTAGGTACATATCCCCCAGCAGATCAAAGGCGATCAGTGTGCCGTCCGGAGAGACATCAAGGGACATCCAGGTGCCCTCGTCCGTATTGATGGTGACCTCGTGGGTTTCGCCGGGTGGGTTCTCGATATCCCAAGGCTCATCTGCGCTGGTGAAGACCGAGGGAAGAGTCCAAACCGCCATCAGGGCGACGACACGCACGAAATCCCGCATCGTGATCTCCGAATTAAAGGTGGTGCTGAGGATAGCGGTTCCGGGCTTCGCCGGTCACTGGATTGGGTATTTCCGCGGACTTTGCCGCCTGTTCTGGCCAAAACACGAAAATGGACCTATCATTGTTCCGTGACTGTGACGGCCAAATTCCCGTCAGGTCGATAGTTGCACACAGAAAGCGCAGCGCGGCGGTGGAGTCCATCAGGACTCCGGGTTCATACCACCGCCTGTTTGGAAAGGAATGCATGTCGAAGCAGGACGACAAGTTCACTCTTGAGGCGAAGGTCACCCAGGCCCTCCCCAACGCGATGTTCAAGGTCGAGCTCCCCAACGAGCAGAAGACCGAAATTCTCGCCTACGTCTCCGGGAAGATGCGCCGGCACTACATTCGGATCCTCCCTGGTGACACCGTGACGGTCGAGATGTCGCCGTACGATCTCACGAAGGGTCGTATCACCTACCGCGGTCGTTAAGTCGACCTGGTCGCGACCCTCACGGGTCGCACACGCTCGTTTGTCTCACGCTTCGACCTCCCTCTCGGGGAGGTTTTTTCGTGTCCGGCGGCGATTTTCGATCGATCTCGGCCTACCGTTCAACAGTAAAATTTCCTGATTTATGCGGCACACCTGCTGCGACACAGTCTCAATTGCGATAGAATTCCGCCGCTCATGAGTACTCCTCAACCCATTCCATTCCGCCGGGTGTTCCTCGGCATGCTGGCTTTGGGGCTTGCCCAGTGCTCGCTCCACGCCTCCGAGCGCGGTTCGATCGTGCTCGGGCCACAAACGGATGATGTCTGGGTCTACACCTTCGGGCAGGGCGCTCTCGCTTCGGTCGCTCCCTCCTACTCGAGTGTCTTCGGCGATGAATTCCCGGATCGTTTCGCGACGCTGTTCCTGACCTTCGATGCGCAAGGCGTCTTGCCAGACACCCAGCGCCCGGTGCGTCTGTCGAGCATGACCCTTCGCCTGAGCATGTTGAACTCGTCGAGTTTCGATGAGACCGATGGCGTGTTTTACGACCCGACGTATGACGGTGTGAACTCCTACCTCGATCCCACACTGGATACCGACCCCGGGCGCCCGATGGAGTTGTACGGTGTCGGCTACCGAAACGGCTTCGATCTGTCGTCCTGGCGCTCGGCGAACTTCCCGGTGAGCGCAGCCAATGGCTACAACGCGATCCCGATCGACTTCCCGCCCGGATCCGCGCAGGGGCGTGACCTGAGCAACAGCGTCATCGGCGGCTTCGACACGCAGCCACTCGCCATCGGCACCACACCAGACCTCCTGACCGCCACCGATGGGACCCTGCGCGTGCGTGATCTCGCGCGGTTCACCTTCCTCATGGATGACCTGAGCGAGGAAGCCAGGACCAGTTTCACCAGCCAACTGCTCAACGGCGAGGTGAGTTTCATGCTCTCGTCGCTGCAGGCCGCCGGCTTCGGCGGGATGGGTGGCGAGGAGATCTACCCCCGCTGGGCCACCTTGGAAACGGCTTTCCCGGTTGAGGATGCGGAGCTGGAATTGACCATCGAACAGAGTCCACCCGCTGATGTGAACACCGATTTCGGGGTGGATATCGAGGATCTTTACGCATGGGAGCAAGGCGAGGGCCTGCTCGACACCGATGACGATGGAAGCGTCACTCCAGACGATCGCCGCCTCGTGATCCAGACACTCCGCAAGGACGAGACTGCGGACACGCTCCCCTGAACCTTACTTTCCGGGTTCCCTATGACCTGCCCATTTGCCAGCCTGTACAGACTGACCACTCGACGCGCGACCGGCACGCGCCGGTGTCCGCTGCGCCGACTCACTGGGAACCGCGCCTTCACGCTGATTGAGTTGCTCGTGGTCGTGGCCGTGATCGCTCTGCTGATCGGCATCCTGTTGCCGGCTCTGGGCAACGCTCGTGCCTCGGCGTACGGCCTCGCGGAGCTGGCCTCCGGACGATCGCTGATGCAGGGCATGAACCTCTACGCCAACGACCACGACTACAAGGTGCTCCCGG
>CAZIXS010000083.1:0-684 GCA_964543335.1 uncultured Phycisphaeraceae bacterium
CTGATCCTCGGCGTCCCCGGCGTCGTCGGCATGCTCGCCGGTGGCCTGACCTCCGGCTTCGCGGTCGCCATCTTCATGGCCAACGCGGGCGGTGCGTGGGACAACGCCAAGAAGCTCCTCGAGTCCTACGGCAAGACCACCGCCGACGAGATGGTTGCCGGCACCGGCAACAGCTCGAAGGTTCCCGCTGAGGTCCGTGATGCGATCATGAACCGTGCCAAGGAGTTCGTCGCCGCTGGCAAGGGCAAGACGATCGTCTACGGCAAGGGTTCAGAAGACCACAAGGCCACCGTTGTCGGCGACACCGTCGGCGACCCCTTCAAGGACACCTCTGGCCCCGCCCTGAACATCCTGATCAAGCTGATCTCGATCGTCTCTGTGGTGTTCGCCGGTCTGTTCGTGAAGTACGGTCCGGCGATCGGCGATCTGCTGAACCTCAACTGATCGCTTCAGGAATGGTCTGAACCTCGAACGCCCCACCAAATCGGTGGGGCGTTTTTCATTTCACCTTGCAACGAAAGCAGCCCTGTGTGTGATCATCGACCATGCCGACGGCCTGCATGAAGGCGTAGCAGATGGTTGAGCCGACGAAGTACGCCGCGGTACCACCCGTCGATGCGCTCGTACAGCACAACGAGCTCTCCACGGTAAACGGTCAGCTGCTGCTCGCCGTTCGCTCGGAAT
>CAZIXS010000083.1:694-13093 GCA_964543335.1 uncultured Phycisphaeraceae bacterium
TCATCGATTATGTTGATGGCCTGCATGAAGGCGTAGCAGATGGTCGAGCCGACGAAGGTGAAGCCGGCCCTCTTCAGCGCCTTGCTCATCGCGTCGGACTGGGGGGAAGTGCTTGGGATAGTCTTAATCGTCGTCGGGCGGTTGATGATCGGATCGCCGCCGACGAAGGACCAGAGGCATTCCGAGAGCGGGCCTTCGCGCTCGATGAGTTCGAGCGCGGCCCGCGCGTTTTTGCGCACGCCGTAAACCTTCAGGCGGTTGCGGACGATGCCGGGGTCCTCGAGGAGCTTCTCGAGCTGGCGGTCGGTGATTTTGGCGCATCGCTCAATATCAAAGCCGTGGAAGACTTCTTCGTATCGTGCTCGCTTCTTGAGTACCGTCAGCCAACTCAGACCAGCCTGTGCGCCTTCGAGCTGGAGCATGCCAAAAAGCCGCTGATCGTCGGAAACAGGCACGCCCCATTCGGTGTCGTGGTACTCCCGGTAAATCGCATCATCGGTACACCAGGCGCAGCGGCGTACCCCGTCGTCGTGCAGACGGCTCACGATTCTTCACCGGCCAGACGCCGCAATTCGGGAATGATGGCGAGATCGATGTTTCCTCCACTGACGACGATGCCGATCCTTTTGCCCCGAATACGATCCGGCTGGGATTGAGCCATTTTGATGGCGCCAGCCAATGCGAGCGCTCCACTCGGTTCGATCACCAGCTTCATGCGTTCCATCGCGAACAGCGTGGCGCGAGCGATCTGCGATTCGCTCACGGTCACCATGTCATCCACATGCTCCATCACCAGCGGAAAGGTGTACGAACCCAGCGAGGGCGTTCGCGCTCCATCGGCGATGGTGGGCGGGTTGTGGACGGTGTGCAGCGTTCCGGAATTGAAACTGCGGGTCGCATCATCGGCGAGTTCCGGCTCAACTCCGATCACAAGGCAGCCGGGAGCAATCGCCTTGGTTGCGATCGCACAGCCGCTCAGGAGCCCTCCACCGCCGCAGCAGACGAGGAGCATGTCAGGCGGCTCGCCTGTGCTCTCAAGCATCGATTCGACGAGCTCCTTGGCGACCGTTCCCTGCCCCGCGATGACCTTCGGGTGGTCGTAGGGAGGAATCACGGTCAGCCCGCGCTCTTCGCTCAGGCGCTCCCCGAGCTCTTCGCGTGTGGTCTGCTGCCGGTCGTACAAAACGACCTCGCTGCCGGTTCCAAGGTAGCCACGAGTGGCTTCGATCTTCACGGGCGGGGCGTCGGTGGGCATGATGATGGTGGTGGGGACGCAGAGCAGGTTTCCAGCGAGCGCGATGCCCTGGGCATGGTTTCCGGAGGAGTAGGTGAGCACCCCACGGCGTTTTTCGTCATCCGTCAGGCATGAAATCGCGTTGAAAGCGCCGCGGAATTTGAATGCGCCGACCCGCTGAAAGTTTTCACACTTACACCACGCTGCCGCTCCGAGCGTTTCGTCGAGCGTTCGCGAGGTCTGCACCGGGGTCTTGTTGGCGTGGCCCCGTAGGCGGTCGGCCGCTGCCTCGATATCGGAAAAAGTCACAGAGCGAAGCACTTCGGCGGTTTGGCTATCGGGCACGGGTCTGATCCTCCTCGCGGTTTGCCCAAAGCGTACATTCGGCAGGCTCCGAGGCGTGGCTGAGGCCCCCGCAAGCCCGGCGATTCGGCCAAACCCTGTCTGGTCAGTACCATACGGCGTGTCCCTGACCCAGCCCCAACCCATGTCCGCAGATGCCGCTCAGCCGGCTGGCGACCGTCCGCTGCTCAGCATCCTCATGCTGTCAGCCAAGACTGGTGCTGGTGGCCTTGCAGACTACACGCGGGATCTGGCCATTGCCCTGGTCGAGCAGGGACATCGGGTGACCCTCCTAACCGTTGATGGTGATGGAGTCCGCGCCATCCGTGAGGAACTCCTCAACGGCGGCGTGCAGGTCGTGCTCGTGCCCGAAGTGACCGGTGCGGTACTCAGCAAGGTCATCGGCGAGGCGGCACCGGATGCGGTCAAGCTCCTCTCCGGCTCGTTCCCCCCCGACACGCGCCTCGCGAAGCTTCTGATCAAATCGAAACTCCCCATCGTGGAATCCATCCACGCGGTCCCTCGGCGGCTCAAGATCGGTTTCGGGCGCAAACTCTTCTATAAGGCGAGGCCCAAAGAGTGGTACCGCGCCGTGGGTTTTTCGCCGGGCATGGTGGACCTGTTCTCAGAGTTTGTGCCCTCGCTCAAGAGCAATTTTCTGTTCATTGATGCCGGCATGCGCCTGCCGCGAGCGAACCCGAGCGATCTTGATCGGCGCTGCCCGGATCCGGACTGGGCCCGCTTCGTCACGGTCACCAGACTTTCGGAAACCCACAAGGACACCACCACGCTGATCCGCGCATTCGCGATGCTCGGCAAGTGGTTGCCGAACACGACGCTCCAGATCATTGGGGATGGTCCGGATCGGCAAACGCTCGAGCGTCTCGCACACGACTGCGGGGTGGCCAGCCGCGTGCAGTTCGCGGGGTGGATAGATGATCCCGTGCCCTCCCTGCGTGTGGCGGATGTGTTCGTTCTGGCCACCAAGAGTGAAGGGTTTGGCAGGGTGAATGTATCGGCCGCTGCGGTCGGGCTTCCCGTGATCGCGTCCGATGTTGGCGGATGCCGCGCTTCGGTGGCCAACGGCCAGAACGGGGTGCTGGTCAAGCCGCAGAGCCCGGAAATGCTTGCTCAGGCCATGCTGTCGATCGTGACCGATCCTGATGCGTATCGCGCGATGAGCCAAGCCGGTCCGCAGCACGCGTCGCGCTTCTCGATTTCCACGCACGCGAACACCCTCGTCGACATCATGACCGGGTTGCCCGCCAAGCCCTGAGTCCTGGCCACCGGTCTCGCGATCAGCGTCCTCGTGCGACATCCCGGTAGGCGGCGATTACTTCGTCCGGATCCGCCCTTCCGTTGCGGTAGTCGGCACTCGTGTTGGCGTACAGCACGGTGCCGTCCTGGCTCAGGATGAAAGTGCCGGGGTGCGGGAGTTGCCAGAGGCCGCTGGCGTTCGATTCTTCCAGATTGATCCCGTAGCCGAGGTAGCGTCTGCGGGTCTCAGCGTCGACGAGAAAGTTGATGCGCAGCGCCTTCGCGGCTTGGGCATCGGCATCCGAAAGCACGGTGAAACCGAGGTCGTGTTCGGTGAGCATCTCCGAGACATGGTTCGGGGCGTCGGGTGTCAGTGCGATGAGTCGGCCGCCCATGGCGTTGAGCTCGTCGAGTGAATCGTCCCAGCCTTCGAGCGCCTTCTCGCAGTAGGGGCACCAGCTGCCGCGATAAAACACCAGCACGACCGGCCCGTCCTCGAGCAGCATTTTCATCGGAACAGGTGCGTCAGAGGCGGAGCGGAGCGTGATGCTCGACGCGTCGATCCGATCGCCCTTCTGAGCACCGATTGATGTGGCAGTTGTCGCACTCGCATCCTTCGCCGATCCGCCATCGGAACTCGCGCATCCTGAGGCGGCAGCCAATACGAACGTGGAAACGGCGAGAGCGGGGACAGTGGATCGGCGCATGAGGTACTCCAGAGTGTGATTCGTGTGCAGTGTCATGGCGAACCGCGAACACCCCGCGTGGTATTCCTTCGGATTGTGTAAATCCTGGCTCTTACCCGAATCGTCCGGAGGCGATCAGGTCTTCGATGGCCCGGATATCCGGGGCAGGGGTGCGGTCTTCCTGCAATCGAGGCACGACCGATCGGATGGTGTCGTAGGCCCGCTCCACACCCGCTCCGGAGCGAAGGGGGCGTTGGTACTCCAGTGCTTCGGCGGCGCACAGCAATTCGATGGCGACCACGCTACGGCACAATTGCATCGATCGCTCGGCCTTCGCTGCGGAACGAGGGCCGAAAGAGTTGTAGTCTTCCATACCTGCGCAGGTGCTGATGTTCGACACGCTCGCCGGGGTGGCCAGCGTGATCATCTCGTTGCAGCACGCCGCGGCGGTGTATTGCGTGATCATGTAGCCCGATTCCACGCCGGGGTGTCGCGAAAGGTGTGCATTGATCGGGTTCTGCGGATCGGACGCGGCGAGCATGTAGAACACTCTTCGCTCCGCCATGCCGGCGATGTGGCACAGCGCCATCGCGACGGTATCCAGTGCGATCGCCAGCGGCATGCCATGGAAGTTGCCCGCGGACACGACGGTCCGTGCGTTCGGCTCCTCATCTGAAGTGTCGAAGATGAGGGGGTTGTCGGTCACCGCTTCGAGTTCGCGCTCGATCGCGCGGGCGGAGTGCTCGAGCTGATCAATCGCCGCCCCGAGCACCTGCGGAGTGCAGCGGAACGAATATGAGTCCTGAACGCGCGGGTCGTCCTCCCGGTGCGAAGGGATGATCTGTGAGCCACGAAGCAGATCCCGCAGGCGGGCGGCGACCGCGCGCTGGCCCGGCTGCTGGCGGATCCGGTGGACGCGCTCATCGAGGAACGAGTCCGTGGCACGCACCGCATCGATGGACATCGCCGCGGCGCAGATCGCGGCGTCGATCAGTCGCCGGATGCCGACGAGCGTCAGCGCGCCGCGGGCCGCCATCAGATGGGTCCCGTTGATGAGCGCGAGGCCTTCCTTGGGACCAAGTTCGATCGGGGTGATCCCTGCACTGGCCAGTGCTTCGGAGGCAGGGCAGATCCGGTCCTCGAAGCGGACCTGGCCCTCACCGATCAGCGCGAGGCAGGCGTGCGCGAGCGGGGCGAGGTCACCGGAGGCTCCCACCGATCCGCTTTCCGGGACGACCGGGGTAATCCCTGCATTGATCATCTCGACGAGCGTCTGCACCACCACCGGTCGGACGCCCGAATGGCCTCGGCTCAGCGAGCAGGCGAGCAGGGTCAACATGCCACGCACCATGTCGTCGGGGAGCGGATCCCCGACTCCCGCGGCGTGGGATCGCAGCAGGTTGCGCTGGACATCGGCGAGTTCGTGATCGGGCACCCTCTGTCTCGCGAGCGAACCGAACCCTGTGTTTACGCCGTAGAGAGCCACGCCCTTCCCGATCGCGTCGCGGAGAGTCTGGTTCGATCGCTCCAGACGAGCCAGCGCCTTCGAGTCCAGCGTGATCGACCGCCCGAAACGGGCGACCTGCTCGAGTTCCCATGGAGCGATTCGGGCTCCAGTGATCGGGAGCGGGGATCCGAGCAAAGACTCATCGGGAGCGACAGAGGAGGGCTGGGTGGGCATGCGCGGAGTGTCGCCTTGAGGGTTCGCGCAGGTCAAGGCGAGTGGCTCGCCGATCGAGTCGAAATAAGGTACACAGGGGCCCACATGAGCTCAGAATTGATCAAAACCATTCGGGACTGGGGCATTGTCGGCGGGGCTTTGCTGGTGGTCGGTCCCCTCGCGGGGCGTCTCGCCGATACGCTGCACACCCGCAGTGGGCTTGAAGATGCCACCCCATTGACCAGTTCGAGCCCTCTCTCCGGAGTTGTCATCGGAATGCTGGTGTTGGTTCTCGCCATCGGGTATGGCCTAATGGCCGGCCGAATTGCCCATGTGCGACTTGGTATTGTGAGCGCAGGTCTGGTGCTCACTTGGCCCGCCTGGCAGTTCGGTCGAGCGGCTGACCTGATCCGAGACGCGGGGGGGCTGGCTCCGGTGACCAGCTTCGCGATCGAAGGGGCGGTCTTCGGCGTGGTCTGCCTGCTCGGTGTGGTGGGGCTGATCCGTCTGAGTCGTCCGGTCACGCCCATGCACGGGCCCGAGTCCGCGCCCCCGAAGGACATGCTCTTCGCCATCGTTGCAGGGGCGATCGGTGCGGCGCTCGGGGCGTGGCTCATCGCTCAGTCTTCGCTGCAAGGCCAGGTCTACGCCGCGGCGATCACCGCCGGCGTGGTCGGAGGGGCAGCCGCTCGCTCGGTGTCGAGCCGCGCGCCGATGCTGCCGATCATCGCCGGTTGCATGCTCCTGGCGGTGATCGGACCCATGACCGCCCTCTTCGGGAATTCCGGCGATCCGCTCGCTCGCCTATACAGCGGAGAATGGCCCGGGTTGGCCCTGTTGACCCCGTTCGACTGGTTCGCGGGGATTCTGATCGGTGCCCCGCTGGGGGAAATGTGGGCCAATTCGATGATCGATCGGCAGTCAGCGCCCAGTCCTGCGGCGCGAGTGGCCTGATCACGTCTGTTCGAATCCGCGAACTGATGGAGGACGGGCAAACCCGAGTGGGCGGTGGTCCTTTGCCTTCCTACGATCTGTATCGACACACGATGCTGTCGAGTTCCTGACACTGTCCTGCATCGCTGTGCGGGGCTTCGTCGAAACCGCCACCATGATTCAATCCTCTCCGAACGGAAATGCCATGACCGACGAGTCTGCCCAGAAGATGCCCGATATTCAGGCCACACGAGACAATCGTCGAGTTGCAATTGATAAGGTCGGGGTGAAGGGCGTGACCTACCCGCTGACTCTGGAGACCCCGGACGGCGGCACACAGCCAACCGTGGCAAAGCTCAACATGTATGTCTCGCTCCCGCACCATCAGAAGGGGACGCATATGTCCAGGTTTCTGGAGGTGCTGAATGCCAATGCTCACCCGCTGACGCCCCAGATGTTCACGACCATCGCCCACCAGATTCGCGAAAAACTGGACGCGGATCATGCCCACCTTGAGGTGGAGTTCACCTACTTCATCGAGAAGAAGGCACCCGTCACCGGGTCGCGCGGCCTCATGGATTACAAAGTGAAGTTCCTGGTCTCCGCGAACGCGACCGAGGATTTCGTGATGTCGGTGACCGCGCCGGCGACGAGTCTCTGCCCGTGCTCGAAGGAGATTAGCCGCTACGGCGCGCACAACCAGCGATGCGAGATCGAGGCGAGTGTTCGGGTCAAATCCTCGATGTGGATCGAAGATCTGGTCCGCCACTTGGAATCGGCGGCTTCGACCGAGGTCTATGCGGTCCTGAAGCGTCCAGACGAGAAGTTCGTGACCGAGGCGGCGTACGACAACCCCAAGTTCGTGGAAGACATTGTGCGCGATCTCGCGGTGAGTCTGGACGACGACGACAACATCGTCTGGTACCGGATCAACAGCGAGAACTACGAATCGATCCACAACCACAACGCCTACGCCCAGATCACCCGCGACAAACGCGAGCACTGAGCCCGGAAGCCGCCCTGTCCTCTGAACGCCGGGATATTCGCCGGCGTTTTTTCTTGGGCGGAGGCGTAGAGTTACGATGTGAAGGAAGGGAGGCGGCACGAGGCCGCCGGCGTTGCCCTGCGCTCGTACACGGATGGTTGCATGTTCCGAAGCCTCATTCCCAGCATGTTCCAGCGGCGTCTGCTCCTCCTGATGGTGGGTGTCCTTAGCATCATCACGGTCCTCGGGACTCAGGCGGCGCGGGTGACCATCGTCGAGGGGTCGGATTGGCTGGATACCGCTGAGGGGACCCTCGTGGTTTCTGAGTGGACCCCGACGACACGCGGACGGATCCTGGACCGCAAGGGGCGCATCCTCGCCCAGGATCGGCCGGCATTCGATGTGATGGTCGATTACCGACTCATTACCGGGGAATGGGCGGAGATGGAAGCCCGTGGAATGGCCAGGCGTGAGCATCGGGGCGACTGGCCCAAGTTCAGCGCGATCGAGCGGGCAGAACTCGTCGATCGATACGCGATGGTGTACCGGGAGCAGTTGGAGAGTCTCTGGGCGGATCTGGCTGCGGCTACGGGGCTCGATCGCGAAGCACTCGAAGAGCGGAAAGCCGAGATCAAGGCGGAGGTCCAGTCGCTCGCCGGGCATCTCTGGTCGGAGTGGCGCGAGCGACGCTGGGAAGAACTCAACCGCGATGTCGGACCGGGCGGTGCGGCGGTCGAAGTGACCCTCGCGGATGTCAGCCGCCCGATTCGCGAGCAGCGGATGCAACATCCGTTGGTCACCGGGATCGACGACAGTCGCTCCTTGCAGGTCAGACTGATCGCCGAACGCTTCGAAGGCGTTTCGCTGCGCCTCTCCGGGCAGCGTGATTACCCGTTCGAGATTGTGGATGTTGAAGTGGATATGTCGACTTTCCCGCCGCCGCTGCGGGAAGAGTCGGTCCGCGAGGTGACGGTGCGCGGTGTCGCCACGCATGTGCTCGGGTGGATGCGCGAACTCGATCGCGTGAGCGAGGGGCAGCCGCTGGATACGGAGCGTCGTCCGCTGTATGAGCCGAAGACCGGCGCGGTTGACCGCGGGCATTATCGTCCGGGTGATCTGGTTGGGGGCAGCGGCATCGAATCGTCTCGCGAGGACATCCTGCGTGGTCTACGGGGACGCGAAGTTCGCCACCTCGATACCGGAGAAGTCGAGTTCACGCCGTTCCAGCCCGGCAATGATGTGGTGCTGACGCTGGATATCCAGCTTCAGGCCCGCATCCAGGCGATCCTTGATCCGGAGTTGGGCCTTGCCCGGGTTCAGCCGTGGCACCATCCGACCTCGGAGTACCCCATCCCGGATGGAACGGATCTGGCGGCTTCGGTCGTTGTCATCGATGTGGAATCCGGTGATGTGCTGGCGATGGTCACCACGCCGAGTTTCACACGCGAGGATCTTGAGCAGCGACCCGAATGGGTCTTCATGGATGAGATCGAGCGTCCGTACCTGAATCGAGCGGTCAGCGTGCCCTACGAACCGGGGTCGATCGTGAAGCCTTTGGTGCTGACCGCGGCGGTCACGGCGGGTGTCCATTCCTTGAGCACTCTGATCGAGTGCAGAGGACATTTTCTGGATGATCCACGGGCGCAACGACTGCGCTGCTGGGGATGGCGTCCGGATGAAGGAAAGTTCCACACCCACACGGGGCAGTTTGGGCGAGGGTTGTACGCCGATGAGGCGCTCGGTGTGTCCTGCAACATCTATTTCTACACCCTCGGAGAACTCCTCGGAGTCAAGAGGGTCCGCGACTGGTACGCGAAGTTTGGCGTTGGCGAGGTGTGGGGTCTCGGTGTTGGCAGCGAGTACGCTGGTGTGGTTTCACCAACTTCGGTGGGTGAAGCGATCATGAACTGCATCGGTCAGGGACCGATCGCCTGGACACCCCTGCACGCGGCAGACGCGTTTGCCACCCTTGAGCGTGGCGGCGTTCGCATCAAGCCCCGGATCGACCGCAGCGCTCGTCCGGTGTCCGTTGATCTGCGTCTTGATCCGGGCTCGGTCGATGCCGCGATCGCGGGACTCGCCCGCTCGCTGAACGAAACCTGGGGCACGGGCCATGGCATGAACTACGGCCCGTTCGCTGAGGGCGCAGGATTCGAATCGTTCATCGATATCGACGGCGTTGATGTGATTGGCAAGACCGGGACTGCGCAGGCCAACCCGATCACCCGCACCGTTGTGGGCGAGGACGGCCAGAAGCGGCTCGAGATCGTTCGTCAGGGCAACCACGCCTGGTTCGTCGGTCTCGCCGGGCCCAAGGGTCAGCATGCTCGCTACTCGATCTCGGTACTGATGGAGTACGGCGGCAGTGGCGGGCGCTCGTCCGCACCCGTCGCGGCTCAGGTGATCCACGCCCTCAAGGCAGAGGGATACCTGTGATCGGTCCGGGCGCAGACCCGAGCCAGGCGAGCGAAGCGCTCAAAAGGGCCAGGGAGCGTCGTGCGACGATCGAGGGCCTCCGCTCGGAAGGGCGATTCCCGGAGCGCAAGCTCGACGATCGTGCGCGTGCCGAGGCCGCGCCCAAACTGCAATGGGCCACCTACGGCTGGTTGGTTGTCGGAGCATCATTGCTGCTCTGCGGTCTCGGCCTGTATGGCATCTCGTTGAGCGGCGGACTGACGGGCATGAGTGGCCCCTTGAATGTGCAGGCGCTGATCGTGCGTCAGGTGGCGTACGCCGGTCTCGGAGTGCTGGTCGCGGCTGCTGTGGTCTGTGTGCATTACCGGTGGTACGCGTATTTTTCCTGGGCGATGGCCGCCGCGACGATCGTGCTGCTGATCTTCGTGCTGCTTCCGTTCGTGCCCGAGGCATTGGTGACGCCGCGCAACGGTGCTCGCCGGTGGATCAGTCTGGGTATCGCGGACTTTCAGCCCAGCGAACTGGCCAAGGTGGTGTATGTGCTCATCATGGCGGTGTATCTGCGGTTCTCGGTGAGCCACCGTCGATTCTTCGGGTTGTTCCAGCCGGCCCTCATCACGCTTATCCCCGTCGGTCTGATCCTCGTTGAGCCCGATCTCGGGACCGCGCTGCTGTTCTTGCCAACGCTGCTTGCCATGCTGATCGCAGCCGGCGCGAAACTGTGGCACCTGATTGCGACGGGGGCTGTGGCGATGGTGTTCGCGGCGACCGTGCTCACGCTGAGTCTGTCGTTGGCCAAGGCCGACCAGTATCCGCTGCTTCGCCCGCACCAGGTCCAGCGCATCCAAGCGGTCATCGAACGCTTTCAGGGCGATGAGCGGTTCGACCAGAGCCGGGGGTTTCAGGGCAGGCAGGCCCGCATGCTGATCGGAGCGGGGGGCATCGCCGGGCACGCGGAGGCCAAGAGCCGAGCCCTGATCGAGTACAGCAAACTTCCCGAGAAGCACACGGACATGATCTTCCCCGTGCTGGTCAACCGGTTCGGGTTTACGGGAGCGATGTGCATCATCCTGCTGTACGCACTGTGGATCGGCGGGGCGGCGGTGGTCGCTGCGAACTGCAAGGACCCGTTCGGCAGGCTGGTCATCGTCGGCTGCACGACGATGATGGCCACCCAGGCATCGATCAACATCGGCATGACGCTGGGGATCCTGCCGATTACCGGGATGACCCTGCCTTTCGTGAGTTATGGCGGATCAAGCCTCCTGATGGCCTTTTTGGTGGTGGGGCTGGTTTTCAATATCGCCATCCGCCCGCCGGGCCGGCTTTGGCGGCGATCGTTTGAGTTCGATGACTGACGAGAGTCTCCGAGAGGCCTCGGCGTGCTACGCTTGCGATCCGATGACCAAGCACACCACCCACATCGAGTATCCCGCCGAGGTCAAAGCCCCCACGATCCCCGCGTCGTTCACAAAGGCGTGTGAAGAGTTCGGGCTGGCGTTCGAACCCGGAGAACTCGAGTCGCTCGCGAACTTCCTTGGCTTTCTGCTCGCGGTTAATGAGAAGATGAACCTGACCGCTATCCGCGACGCGGAAGAGGCGTGGATGCGCCATATCTTCGATGCGTTGACGCTGCTGCCGCTTCTTGCTGAGATTCCTGAGGGCGGCGAAGTGGCCGATATCGGCAGTGGTGGAGGGCTCCCGGCCTTGCCGCTCGCGATCGTGCTGCCCCATCTCGAATTCACGCTTGTTGAGGCGACCGCCAAGAAGGCGGACTACCTTTCGGCAGCGGGAGCGTTCCTGAGGTTGCAGAACATGCGGGTCTATAACGGGCGGGCCGAGGATCTGGGGCAGGATTTCAGGCATGAGCGCGAGCGATACGACGCGGTGACCGCGCGAGCCGTCGGGCGCATGCCGATGCTGCTGGAACTGACGGTCCCGCTCGCCAAGGCGCCGAACCCCGAGGCGGGTATCCCCGGCGGTCAGGTGATCCTGGTCAAGGGCGAGAAGGCGGCAGAGGAAATCGCTGAGGCCAAGCAGGCCATGCACATGCTCCACTGCGCGCACGCGGGCACCATCGAAACGCAGACGGGGCGGATCGTGGTCATCGAAAAGCTTCGGAAGACACCCCGCACCTATCCGCGTCCGGTAGGGGAGCCCAAGAGGTCGCCGCTCGGCGTGAGGCCATGAATCACCCGGACCTGGCCAGCATGCTC
This sequence comes from uncultured Phycisphaeraceae bacterium, assembly GCA_964543335.1. Lineage (GTDB taxonomy): Bacteria > Planctomycetota > Phycisphaerae > Phycisphaerales > UBA1924 > JANSXG01. The sequence goes on from CAZIXS010000083.1 coordinate 12,423, forward strand.
GCGCCGGGCGGCTCGGTCTCGGAGGCCCTGGGTGGTCGGTTCGAACTCCGCCCTCAACAACTTGAGATGGCGGGAGCAATCGATGAAGCGCTTGCCGAGCGATCGCACCTGCTCGTGGAGGCCGGAACCGGGGTCGGCAAGTCGTTCGCCTACCTGCTGCCAGCGATCAAGCGGGTCATCGAGCACGGTGAACGGGTGATCGTAGCAACGAACACGATCGCGCTGCAGGAGCAGCTCCTGTCCAAGGACATCCCGCTCATGATGCGGGTCTTCGCCGAGCATGCTTCGGGCGATGAGCCGCCGTTCCGCGCCGAATTGGTCAAGGGGCGAGGGAACTACCTGAGCATCCGCAGGCTCGGCCTCGCTTCGAAGCGGCAGGATCGCCTGTTTCCAGATGCCGCGACCAAGCGATCACTGCACATCATCGAAGACTGGGCGTACGAGACCGAAGACGGCACACTGAGCAGTCTTCCCGCGGTCGAGCGGATGAGCATCTGGGACAAGGTGCAGAGCGATTCTGGCAACTGCATGGGACGCAAGTGTCCGTCCTACAAGCAGTGCTTTTACCAGCAGGCCCGGCGTCGAGCCGAACGGGCGGATCTGCTCATCTGCAACCACGCGCTCTTCTTCAGCGATCTGGCGCTTCGGAGCCAGGATGTCGGGTTCCTGCC
>CAZIXS010000084.1:0-12741 GCA_964543335.1 uncultured Phycisphaeraceae bacterium
GGCCTGCTTTGGTGAACTTCCGTGTGATCTTCATGGCGACGGCGATTCCTTGTGAAATGTGAAGCGTCGGGGGAGGAGAGAGATGCGGAATAATCAGATCGAATGATGATGAATCAGCAGCGAAACGCGGACGCGAACTCAGTCCACCTTCGGCAGCGTCAGCCCAAGCTGATCCTGGTACTTGCCCGCCTTGTCGGCGTAGCTGATCGCGCAGGTGCGGTCGCCCTTGAAGAACACGAACTGGGCGATGCCCTCGTTCGCGTACACCTTCGCCGGCAGCGGCGTCGTGTTGCTGATCTCGATCGTCACCTTGCCCCGCCACTCCGGCTCGAGCGGCGTCACATTCACGATCAGGCCGCACCGCGCGTAGGTGCTCTTGCCCACGCAGATCACCAGCACATCGCGCGGCACATCGATCGTCTCGACCGTCTCGCACAGCGCGAACGAGTTCGGCGGGATGATGATGTGGTCGGTACCCAGCTCCTTGGTGTCCACCTCGACCATCAGGTCCTCGCTGAACGCCTTGGGGTCCACCACCGTGATGCCGCCGGTCCGGGGCGTCGGCGTGAAGATCTTGAAGCGGGTGCCGACCCGCACGTCGTACCCGTACGACGACACGCCGTAGGACACGCGCCCGGGGCGCTTCTCGTTGTCGGAGAACGGCTCGATGCCGATCAGTTCGCGGATCTGGGTGTCGCAGAGAACGGCCATGCGCCTCGCACTCCTGTTGGGGCGCCCCCTCCACCACGGGGAGACGCCGAGCCACCTGCGTCCGAGAACCTCGCTCGCGCGATACACTCCCGACGCAGCCACCGCGCCCGGGGTAGACCATCGCCTTCCCCGCAAACCGCGGCACTCAGTTCAAGTTGTCCGGCATCCCGAACGCTCGGGCCCACTCGCCCGATGGGATGACCACCGAGACGGATACTACCGCTAGATGATGTGTACTCAAGAGAAACTTCATCAAAATGCAGTGTCTTTTTGTCCTATTTCCGGCAAGGATCTGCAAGTGCCGATAAACACTCGACTTGCGCGATTTTCAAAATTTCACACCCCACCACCCCTCGTGTGAATAAGCTGTCACGGTCTGTCCACACCACACCATATAGTGGGTACAGTCACTTCTAGTCCCCCGCCCACGCGCCAGGGCACCCACAAGCGGGAATCGCCCCCGCTTCAGCCCCCAACGCACCCGGATCATCACCCCGAACAATGCCCGCCGACACTCACGCCAACCTCACCGCCGACCTCACGCCCGCCCAGCGGGAAGCGGTCGAGTGCACCGAAGGGCCGCTGCTGATCCTCGCCGCGGCGGGCTCGGGCAAGACGCGCGTGATCACCCGGCGCATCGCGTACCTGCTCTCCATGGGCGTGCCGGCTTGGCAGATCCTGGCGCTGACTTTCACCAACAAGGCGGCGGGCGAGATGCGCGAGCGCGTCGGGCACATGCTCGAGCAGCACCCCGAACTCGCCCCCCTCGGCCCTGAGCGGGCGATGCGCGGCCTGACGGTCACGACCTTCCACGCGCTGTGCGCCCGGCTCATGCGCCGCTACGCCGACTCCATGGAAGGCCGCCCCCACTGGCGGATCCGCTCGGACTTCACCATCTACGACAGCGACGACCAACTCTCGCTGATGAAGAAGACGCTCAAGGCCATGGAACTGGCCACCACCAACTGGCCGCCCCGGACCATGCTGGCCGCGATCTCGAACGCCAAGAACGAGATGGTGGACTGCGAGCAGTTCATGGCCTCCGCCAGTGATTTTCACGCCCGGACCGTCGCCAAGGTCTGGCAGCGCTACGAGCGGGCCATGCGCGATGCGAATGCCGTGGACTTCGATGATTTGCTCGCCCTCACGGTGCGCATGCTCCGTGAGTCCGACTTCGCTCGGGGAGAGGTCCAGGGGCGCTGGAAGTACCTGATGATCGATGAATATCAGGACACCAACCGAGTGCAGTTCATGCTCTCGACGCTGTTGGTTGGGCGTCCCGACGCGGCCCCGGCTATGGACTACGAGCCGCTGCCCGGCGAGGAAGCCCCCGAGCCGACCGGGGGCACGCTGCCGCCCAATGTCTGCGTCGTCGGCGACCCGGACCAGTCTATTTACGGCTGGCGCGGCGCGGACATCAGCAACATCCTCGACTTCGAGGAGCACTACCCCGGCACACGCGTGATCGCCCTGGGCCAGAATTTCCGGTCCTCGCCGGAGATCCTCGCGACGGCTGATGCGCTGATCCGCCACAACACGCGCCGCAAGCACAAGGACCTGTACACCGAGCGGTCCGGGGGCGAGAAGCCCAGCGTGGTGATCTGCCGCGATGAATACCACGAGGCCGACCTGATCGCCGATTGGTTCGCCCGGCTGGTCGAGGGCAAAGACGTCGGCCCGGTGCTGGAGAAACTCGGGCCGATCCAGTGGAAGGACTGCGCGGTCTTCTACCGCAACAACGCCCTCTCGCGCGTGATGGAAGACTCGCTGCGCAAGGCGAACATCCCCTATGTCATCGCACGCGGCACCGCCTTCTACCAGCGCGAGGAAATCAAGGATGTCTTGGCGTACCTGCGCGTCGTCGCCAACCCGGCCGACGAGGTCTCGCTGACGCGGATCATCAACAAGCCCGCCCGGAAGATCGGGGCGAAGTCCCTGGACCAAGTCGCGGTGTACGCCGACCGGAACCAGATCACCCTGTTTGAGGCCGCGCGCCATGCCGACCGGATCGAAGGCGTGTCCACCGTCGCCGCGAACGCGCTGGCGAAGTTCGTGGAGATGGTGGACGGCTGGAACGGTGCGGGCACCTTCATGGGCGCGGAGGTGAGTTCCTCGCTGACCGAGCTCGTCGAGCGGGTCATCAAGGAAGCGGGCATCGAAAAGTACTACTCCAAGTACAAGAGCCGCGCGACCGGCGAGGTCGATCCCGAGAAACTGGAAAACATCGAGGAACTCGTCTCCGCCGCGGCGGAGTTCGAACACGAGTTCGACCCGAGCGACGACCCGGCCATGGTCGAACTGCCGGGCCAGGACGCCGAAGCGGTCATCGAGGAAGCCCCGGCCCCCCCGCTGCTGGCGATGCTGCGGGCCTACCTGGAATCGGTGGCCCTCGTCGCCGACGCCGACAAGGTGGACCCCGAGAAGGGTGCAGTGACGCTCATGACGCTCCACGCCGCGAAGGGCCTGGAGTTCCCGGCGGTGGCGATGATCGGGCTCGAGGAGGGCCTGCTGCCGGGTATGCGCGCGATGGACTCAGAGGAATCGATCGAGGAGGAACGCCGCCTGGCGTTCGTCGGCATCACCCGCGCGATGCACGCCCTGATGATCACCAGCGCCCGCTACCGTACCCACCGGGGCATGCGCGAGCGGTCGATCCCCAGCCGGTTCCTCAGCGAACTGCCCGCCGAGCACATCATCAGCTCGGACCAGGCCGACGACTGGGGGGCCGACGACGATTTCCTGTCCGGCGATGAGCCGACCAGCGCGTTCGACGACTACGAGTTCGACCAGCGTGACCCCGAAGAGATCGCGGCAGAACGGGCCAGCCGGCGTCCCCAGCGATCCATGCCCCGTGCTTCGGGCAAAACCGAGGTCAAAGTCGGCTCGCTGGTCCGGCACCCCCAGTTTGGACTGGGGCGGGTGACCAAACTGATGGGCATGGGCATGAACCGCCGGGCGAGCATCCAATTCATGGATGTGGGATCAAAAACGCTGGTTCTTCAATACGCGAGGCTGTCCCCGGTCGATGCAATGGAAGTGGACGAGCCGCCGTTCTGATGGGAGAACTGCAGCGGTTCGGTTCGCCGAACCGGTCGGGAAAGTGCTAGGATGCTGACAAGGCTGCTGCGGCACCTCCGCACCACGCCGGTTCGAACCTTCGGGAGCTTTGATGACCGCCATATTCCATATCGCACTGCCTGAGACACACTCAACGCTGGCCTTCATCAGCATGCCAAGCGGAGCGGAGTGGTTCGTGGTCCTCATCATCGGGCTGCTGCTGTTCGGTCGGCGTCTTCCCGAAGTCGGTCGCGGCGTCGGCAAGACGATTGTCGAGTTCCGCAAGGGGATTCAAGGCATCGAGGACGAGATCGACGACGCTTCCAAGAAGTCGGGTTCGAGTGCTGCCAAGTCTCCCGAACAGCTTCCCAGTGCCCAGTCCCGCACCGACATGGTCCAGCCGGACGGGCGCAGCGTCAGCCAAGAGCCCGCGGCTCCCCCGCGCACGGGTGCCGATCCCGAGCCTCAGGGCGGCTGAGCCAGTTTTCCATCCTAGTCATCGTCGGAGACCAGCCACGACCCGATCGTGCTGGTTGTCAGTGCGTCCGCGGCATCCTTGAGGATCAGCGCGGAGAAGGCATCGGGGCGGCCCTGTGCCACTTGGCAATTGTGCAGCAGTGTCTGGGCGTACATCGCGGCATCGGGATTGTTCTCCCGTACCCCGATGGCCGCGAAGACATGGATCGCCCACGGATGGTTCGTGGCGTTGTCGGGCTGAAGGTTGTCGATCAGCCAGCCCGCTGTACGCTGCACGAGCGGGCGGAGGGAGGCATCGGCCTCGGCGAACCAGGCCAGCGCGTGCAGGCAGGACAGTTCGACCTCGGTCCAGACCTCGATGGCGATCGGACCGGTTTCGTTGCGCTGCGGGAACAGACTGCCCTGGTCGAAGCTGCTCCGCCATTCTCTTCGTTTGTGGAGGGTCCATACGCCATCCGGGATGGGCGCGCCAGCCGCCAGCGCTGACCAGAGGGCGACATCGGGAGAGGCCGACGCACTGGTCGACAGGTCGTCCAGAAGATGGTCGTTTCGGTGCAGCCAGACCAGAAACGGCCGGTCCACATCGCGCCGGTGCCCGGATTCGTCGATGAAGGGCTCGCCGATCGCCGGAATCTTTCCGTTCGGCAGCGAGGAAACCGCGCCAGCGTGCAATAGCGTTGCCCAGTCTTGGATAGTGGAAATCATGGTGCGTCGGGCCCCTTGATCCTGAACGAAGAATGAGATCTGGGCGTCAATACCCGTAGTTTTTGCTCGCTTTTGAGCGGTCGCATTCTATGCTTGAGAGGTCCGATGACGCTCGCCACCCGATCACGATCTCTCTGGATGACCCAGCGTCGCTGCGTCGGCTGTGGTCTGCGTGCCGAAAGTACACCTGCCAGCGATCAACCGCGGATGTGCCCGCGATGCGGCATCGACTGGGTGAAGCGTCCTCCCCAAAGTTACGCCGAGCTCGAGGGGTTCGAGATCGAGCCCGAGTCGGTTGGCGCACTGCCCGATACCACGAGAACCCGGCGCACTTCGCGCCGCACCAAGGTGCTGAGGACGCTTGAGATTGCGCTGTTCATGCTGCTGATCGTCATGGTGCTGGTGGTGGCCTCTGCGAACATTGTTGCCGCGCTGCGGGGCGGGATCGGCTGAAGCCTGGTCGTGGCACTGTCGGTTATGCTGGGCTCTTGAGAGAAGCAAGCAAACCCAGCGGAGGCACGCGTGAGCGATACAGCGACACTCGACCGGATCTTTGAAGCCCTGAAGAACAACGAGGATGCCGCGATCGCGCGGCTCATGGACTGGCTGCGGATCCCGAGCATCAGCACGGATTCGAAGTACCGGTCCCAGTGCCGCGATGCGGCGCAGTGGGCGGCGGACCGGCTCGCGGAGGCGGGGATCGAGGCGGAACTGATCGCGACGGGCAGCGCCGACAAGCCGGGGCACCCGATCGTATGGGCCGAGCACGCTGGCGCTGCGGATTACAAGGGCCCGCATGTGCTGTTCTACGGTCACTACGACGTGCAACCGCCGGACCCGCTGAATCTGTGGGAGTCGCCGCCATTCGAGCCGGTGATCAAGGAGGCCAACGGTTCGCCCGAGGACGATGTGCCGCAGAAGCGGATCGTGGCGCGCGGCGCGGTGGACGACAAGGGGCAGGTCGCGAGCTTCCTCGAAGCGTTGCGTGCGTGGAAGGATGAGCACGGCGAAGTACCGATTCGCCTGACCGTTCTGCTCGAGGGTGAAGAAGAGTCGGGCTCGGTGAACCTCGATCATTTCGTGCGTGAGAACAAAGCGAAGCTCGAGCAGTGCGACATCTGCGTGATCTCCGACACCGGTCAGCTCGCGCGCGGCAAGCCGGCGATCACGACCGGCGTGCGCGGCATGGCGTACACGAATATCGTGCTGCACGGGCCGGATCAGGACCTGCACTCGGGCATGTGGGGCGGCAAGTGCCCGAACCCGATCAACGAACTCTCCAAAGTGCTGGCGCAACTGTGGGATGCGGACCGGAAGGTGACGATCCCCGGTTTCTACGACGAGGTGCGCCCCATCTCGGAGGAAGAGAAGGAGGCGTGGTCACGGGTGCCGCAGGATGCCGCGGCATCGCTGAAGAAGATCGGTCTGCCTCCGGAGGCGGATGTCGGCGAGAAGGGGTTCAGCGCGCTGGAGCGCGAATGGGCGCGACCCACGGCGGACATCAACGGCATCTGGGGCGGTTACCAGGGCGAGGGCGCCAAAACGGTGATCCCGTCGTACGCGGGCGCGAAGGTGTCGTTCCGGCTGGTCGCGGATCAGGACCCGGAAGCGATCACGCAGAAGTTCTTCGCGTGGCTCGAAGAGCGCACCCCGCCGGGCTGCCGGTGGGAACTGACCGACCTGCACGGCGGTCACCCCGGCAATGTCTCGGCGGACTCGCCCTACCTCAAGGCGGCGATGACCGCGCTCGAGGTCGCGGGCGGCTGCACGCCTCATTTGATCAAATCGGGCGGCTCGATCCCGGTGGTCGGCCTGCTCAAGGCTGAGCTTGGGCTGGACACGCTGCTGATCGGCTTCGGGCTCGACGACGACCGCGTGCACTCGCCGAACGAGAAGTTCGAGATCGACTGCTTCACACTGGGGATGCGGACACACGCGGCGTTGATTGGGGAGTTCGCGGGGGTGTGATCCGGGGCGCGAGAAGCGGTAACACTGGCTTCGGAAAAGAAGGCCCTATTGGTGATGCCGCTCCGCCGCGGTGACCACATTGTCCAGCAGCATCGCCACGGTCACCGGGCCGACGCCGCCGGGGACTGGGGTGAGGTGGCCAGCGACTTCGGCGACGGATTCGTCGACATCCCCGACGGTCTTCATCTTCGTGCCGTCGGGCAGGGGCTGTTCGAGCGGGACGCGGTGGATGCCGACATCGATCACGATCGCGCCTGGCTTGACCCAGTTCTTCTTGACAAGGAAGGGCACGCCGGCCGCGGCGACGAGGACATCGGCGGTGGAAGCGAGTTCGGGGAGGTTCTCGGTGAACTTGTTGCAGGAGATGACCGTCGCCTCCGGCTGCATGAGCATGACGGCGATGGGCTTGCCGACGATGTTCGAGGCCCCCACGATCACGCATCGCTTGCCTTTGAGGTCGATGCCTGTGGAGTTGATGAGCTTCACGGCGGCGAGGGCGGTGCAGGGGGCGAGCGAAGAGCTGGCGTAGACGATGTTGCCGATGTTGGCGGGGTTGACGCCTTCGACATCCTTGTCCGGGGCGATCAGGGACTGGATGCGGAAGGGGTCCACCCCCTCGGGCAGCGGCATGTGGACCATGACGGCGTGGACATCGGGGTTGCTGTTGAGCAGCAGGACCCGCCCGGCGATGTCCTCGTAGGTCGAGGAGCCCTTGAGCTCGTGCAGGACATAGTCGATGCCGAGCTGGTTGCAGGCCCGCTTCTGGTTTTTGGCGTAGACATGGGCGGCGGTGTTCTTCTCGTCGGTGACGAGGACGGCGTCCAGACGAACATCGAAGCCCTTGTTGTTCAGGGACTTGACCCGGCGCGCGAGGGCGGCCTTGACCTGGGAGGCGATGGCTTTGCCGTCGATGGTGATGGCCCTTGGCATAGCGCGTAGAGTAACGGCCCGAGAGGACCGTTGCCCATGGCCAGAAATGCCGTCACCGAGCGTGTGGAAGAACTCAGAGACCGCCTGCACCGGGCCAACCGGGCGTACTACGGCGAGGCCAAACCGTTCATGTCGGACCGGGAGTTCGACGAGCAGCTGGCGGAACTCCAGAAACTCGAAGATGAGCACGGCCTCCACGATCCGAACAGCCCGACCCAGCGCGTCGGCGGTGAGCCGGTGGACGGGTTTGAGACGGTCAAGCACGCCAAACCGATGCTCAGCATCGACAACTCGTACAGCGAGCAGGATGTACGGGACTGGGCCAAGCGAGTCGCCAAGCGGGCCGAGACCGATGATTCGGGCGGCGACCTGTTCGCGGGCGAGGACACGACCGTCTTCGCCTGCGATGCCAAGATCGACGGCGTGGCCATCAGCGTGCGCTACGAAAAGGGGAGGCTGGTCCAAGCCCTGACCCGTGGCAACGGCACCGAGGGCGACGACATCACGACCCACGCCCGGCGGGTGCGGTCGCTGCCGCTGGTGCTGCCTGACGAAGCTGCGGAACGGTTCGACGTGCTGGAGGTGCGGGGCGAGATCTACATGCCCACGCCCGAGTTCGAGCGGATCAACGAGCAGCGCGAGGCCGACGGCGAGGAACCCTTCATGAACCCGCGCAACGCCACGGCGGGGACTCTCAAAGGCCTGCGCCCCGATCTGGTCGCGGAGCGTGGGCTGGGGTTCCTCGCACACGGCTTCGGGGAGGTCAAGGGCGAGTTGCCGGAGACCTACTCGGCGTCGATCAAGCTGCTCGCGGGCTACGGCTTTCCTGTGAACGAGACGATCACCGTGGACTCGGTGGAAGCGGTGATCGAGGCGATCGGGACCTTCGCCACGCGCATGCACGAGTTACCCTACGCCGTGGACGGCATGGTGGTGCGCGTCGATTCGTTTGAACTGCAGAAACGGCTTGGGGTGACGAGCAAGAGCCCGCGCTGGTGCATCGCCTACAAGTACCCCGCCGAGCGCAAACCGACGCTGCTCAAGGACATCGAGATCCAGGTCGGCAAGACCGGCAAGATCACCCCCCGCGCCGTCATGGAGCCGGTCCTGCTGGCCGGGACCATGGTCAGCCACGCGACGCTGCACAACTTCGGGCTGCTGGCCGAGAAGGACATCCGCATCGGCGACACGGTCATGGTCGAGAAGGCCGGGGAGATCATCCCGCAGGTGATCGAGGTGGTGAACCCGGACTCGAAGGAGCACCAGTCGCGCGCGAAGTTCGAGCCCCCCACTGTGTGTCCGAGATGTTCGGGGCCCTTGGAGATCGAGCGGGACGAGAGCAAGCGCGAGACGGCGCGGCGGTGCATCAACCCGGAGTGCCCCGCGCAGATCCGCGAGCGGCTGATCTGGTTCGCGGGGCGGACGCAGATGGACATCGACGGGCTCGGCGAGAAGACGATCGATCAGATCCTCGAGAGCGAAGACCCCAAGATCCCGCTCGAACACTTCGCCGACATCTTCAAGCTCAAGGACCATCGCGAAGCACTCCTCAAGCTCGATCGCATGGGCGAGAAGAAAGTGGACAACCTGCTGGAAGGCATCGAGGCGGCCAAGGGCCGCGGCCTCGCGAAAGTGCTCGCCGGCATGGGCATCCGCCACCTCGGCGACTCGACCGCCAAGGCGTTGTGCAGCATGTTCCCGGATATTGACGCACTGCTCGATGCGCCCGAAGAGATGCTGCGCCCCAAGACACTCAAGAAGGATCGGGCAAAGGAACTCGGCCTGCCCGAGGACCCGAAGGAGCGCCCCAGCACCAACCTGGGCAACGACACCGCGCCGATCATCCACGAGTGGCTGCACAGTGACACGGGCAAGCACGCGCTCGATGCACTGCGAGCGGTCGGCGTGGACCTGACCTCGAAGGAGTATGTGGAGCCGGGATCGGAAGCCGCGGCGAAGGCGTCGGACTCGCCGGTGTCGGGCAAGACCATCGTGCTGACCGGCACGCTGGAGAAGTTCACGCGCCCGGAATTGACCAAGAAACTCGAAGCACTCGGCGCGAAGGTGACGGGCTCGGTGTCGTCGAGCACGGACCTGCTGATCGCCGGGGAGAAAGCCGGTTCGAAGCTGAAGAAGGCGGGCGATCTGGGTATCGAGACCTGGGACGAGGCGCGGATGTTCGAGGAGATCGGCGATCTGCTCGAGGATTGAGGCGTTCGCCTATCGGACTGCACGCCGGGCGGGATCTGGCCGATGGAGGGGGTGGAGGCCTCCCCGGTGCAGAATGTGGATTTCAAATGTGAGCTGCGCGACCCGGAACTCGCGCGCCTGGCACTGAAGAAGTTCGGGGCGGTGTGCGCGGCGACGGTGACGCACCGGGATACCTACTTCCGCGTGCCGGACGGCCGGCTCATGCGACGCGAGGCCGAGGGCGAGCCGGTGGAATATGTGCTGTACCGGCGCATCGACCGGCCCATGCCGACCATCAGCAAGTTCACGATTCTGAGCGAGGAGGAGGCCCGCCTGCGCCTCGGGGCGAGCGACCCGCCGGTGTGGGTCGAAGTCGAGAAGCGCCGCGAGATCTGGCTGCTCCAGAACGCGCGGATCCATCTGGACCGCGTGCTCACGCTGGGCTGGTTCATCGAGATCGATGTGCTGGTGACCAAGGATCAGCATGTCGGCAAGTGCCACAACCTGATCGCGAAGATCCGCGAGGCCCTGGGGCCTTGCCTCGGAGGGATGATCGCGACGAGCTACGCGGACATGGTGGCGAGCGAGTCGGACGCGGCGTGATGCCGGTATCTTGATGGCATGAGCCAAGATGCACGCATGCCGAGCTTTAATGAGTGGGTGGAGTATGTGTTCACTCACCTGCGTGACGATCACTATGGAGATTGGGAAAGATCGCTCGATCGCGAAGGCCGATTCATCTTTATTGATGAGAACATTCTCGCTGGATACATCACAGAACTGTGTTCGAACATACAGCTGATATCAGACCAATTTGATGCAGTGGGAGTGTATCGCGGCATCAATGCTCTGATTGGCATCGGCTCTGAGGCCGCCCAAGTTGTCTTTGATCACCCGGAGGTAGCGCGACATGAGGGAAGGGCGTTTCGTGCAGCAACTTTCGAGAACCGAATCGCATTGATACGCTCTTTGGAAACACTGTATGTCGAACTCATTGATGCGGGCTGTATGGGTACTTTCGATTGCATGAGTCCTAATCTGCGCGATATGTACAAAGGCCTCGCATCATTCATTCTACATTGGGATCTCGGCCCACTCTTTCAGTGGTCTGGTGAAGAGCACGATCCGCTGTACCGTGAGGTTGCTGAGGCTATCGCCCTTCGGTGCCAGAGCGATGAATGCATCAAGGCCGGCCTGTTTGCTCTCGCCACACTTCGAGGCTCTGCCGAGTTCGACCGGATACTGGAAACACGCGATCTTTCGGACGAACTGACAGAGTTTGCGCGGCTCGGTCGAGAGGGCCGACTCCCTGGCTTGCCTTGAGACCTAACCAGCTGTCGTTTGTCCAGAACTTGGTCCCCCCATTTCCGCCGGTGAACCGTTCAACTTGGCGGTCTCGCATTGACCCGGACACTCGATTCCCCGGATGATGGGCGGCGATCCGGCGAGTGCCGGAGGGAGACCCGATGCATGGTCAAGCACCCCATCTACCTGGATAACGCGGCGACGAGCTGGCCCAAGCCGCCGAGCGTCGCGGCCGCGATGGCCGATTTTCTTACCCACCACGCGGGCAACCCTGGGCGGGGCGGGCATCGGCTGGCGCGGGAAGCCGCGGCGGTGATCGAGACGGCGCGCGACCAGATCGCCCACCTGATCAATGCCCCCGAGCGCGATCGCGTGATCCTCACCCACGGGTGCACGGACTCGGTGAACATGGCGATTCACGGCGTGATCGAGCCACTGCGCCGATGCAACGGAATCGACCGCAAGGGAACCCGCCCGCATGTGGTGAGTTCGGCCGTCGAGCACAACGCGGTGACGCGCTCGCTGCACCTGTACGCCGCGGACGGGATTATCGATCTGACGATCGTCGGCTGCGATGCCGTTGGGCGGACCGATCCTGAGGAGATGCTCGGCGCGTGCAACGAGCGGACGGTGCTGGTGTGCCTGTCGCACGCCTCCAACGCCTGCGGCACGCTCCAGCCGGTGAACGCGATCGGGCACGCCCTGCGCGAGCGGTTCCCCGAGGCGGTGTTCCTGGTGGACGCGGCCCAGACGGTCGGGCACCTGCCCGTCGATGTGCAGGCCGACGCGATCGACCTGCTCTCGGTCGCCGGGCACAAGGGCCTGCGCGGGCCGACGGGGACGGGCGCGCTGTTCGTCGGCGAGCGGGCCCACAGCACGGACTACGGCGACCCGCGGGCCAAGCACCTCTACTGCTCGCGCGCGGGCGGTACGGGGGCGGTCGCGCCGGGGCAGGGCATGCCCACGCAGATGCCCGATGCGCTCGAGGCCGGCACGACCAACGCGGTCGGCTGGGCGGGCTTCGTCGCGGCGATGGATTCGCCGCACGAGCACGGCGTGGAATACGAGCTGGACCTGACGATGGCGGCGATGGCAGGTCTCCAGGACATCCCCGGCGTGACGATCCACGGGCTCAAGCAGCGCGAAGAGCGGACGCCGGTGCTGCTGTTCACGCTGGAGGGCCACCTGCCGCGGACCATCGGCGGCTGGCTGGACGCCGAGCACGACATCGCGGTGCGGGGCGGCACCCACTGCGCCCCCCTGCTGCACGAGGCGATCGGCACGGGCGAACAAGGCGCGGTCCGCCTGAGCCCGGGCCCGACGACGACGATGGAGGAGATCGAGAAGCTGGTCGAGGCGGTGAAGGTGCTGGCGGGGAGTGGGGTTGGGGCTTGAGCC
>CAZIXS010000085.1:0-12654 GCA_964543335.1 uncultured Phycisphaeraceae bacterium
TGCGGGCCTTGACCAGCCCGTCGTCCTGCAGGCGAGACAGCACGCCATCGGCCAGACCCTGGCGCACGATCTTCGCGGCGTTTGCCCGATTCATGACCAGCTCGCGGATCGGTTCGTTGATCTGCAGCAGTTCATACACGCCGACGCGCCCGCGGTACCCGGTCTGGAAGCAGTTCTTGCAGCCAGTACCGCGAGTCAACTGCTCACCCTCCTCGAGCATCACGCCCTCGGGCAGGTCCGATGCCTCAGGGATGTACTTCTCCGCACACTGGTCGCACACTCGGCGCACGAGCCGCTGGGCGAGAACACCCTCGACCGACGACGCCGCAAGGTAGGGCTCGACGCCCATGTCCAGCATGCGGGGCAGAGCTCCCGCGGCGTCGTTCGTGTGCAGTGTCGAGAAAACGAGGTGACCGGTCAGAGAGGCCTGCACCGCGGCCTCGGCGGTCTCCTAGTCGCGGATCTCACCGATCATGATCACGTCCGGGTCGTGACGCAGGATCGAGCGAAGACCAGCCGCGAAATCCAGGCCAACCTTGTGGTTCACCTGAATCTGGTTCACGCCGCCCACGTGATACTCCACCGGGTCCTCGACCGTGATCGCCTTGATCTCGTCGGAGATGATCCGGTTCAGCGATGCGTACAGCGTCGTCGATTTACCTGAGCCGGTCGGGCCGGTGACCAGCAGGATGCCGTGCGGCCGGCTGATGAGCTTGTCCCAGGTGTTGACGACATGCTCGGGCATGCCGAGGTCGTCGAGGGTCATCAGCACTGCGGACTTGTTCAGGATACGCAGCACGATGCCCTCGCCGAAGAGCATCGGGATCACGCTCACGCGAAGGTCGAACTCGCCGCCCTTGCGTCGCACCGTGATTCGACCGTCCTGCGGCTTGCGCTTCTCGGCGATGTTCATGCTCGCCATGATTTTGATGCGGCTGACGATCGCCGAACCGAAGCTGTGAATCGTCGATGGCACATTCGCCCGCTGGAGCACGCCGTCCACGCGGTAGCGCACCGCCAGCTTGTTCTCATATGGCTCAATATGCACGTCGGTAGCGCGGCTGTCGATCGCCTCGAACAGAAGCTCGTTCACCAGCTTGATGACCGAAGCTTCCTGCGCCGCTTCCGCTTCGCTCGCCTCCGTGTCGAGCTGGTCGTCGAGCAGGTCATCGCCCCGCCCGCGCGACATCGCCTCCAGGGTGTCCCCGCCGACGCCGTAGTGCGTGCGGATGAAGTTCCGAAGCTCTTCCTCTTCGGCGAGCACCAGCTCGATCGGGCAGCCGACCATCAGGCGCAGTTCGTCGAACACGCTCAGGTCGAACGGGTCGGCCGTCGCCACACGAAGCGCCCCCGGCGATCCATTGGAGGCCGGGCGCCGCTCGATCGGCACGCACTTCTGGCGGAATACGATCTGGTGGGGGATCGCCTTGAGCACCTCATCACTGACGGAGATCTCCGTCAGGTCGATCACCGGCAGGTCGAACTGCTCGCCGATGGCCCGCGTGACCTCATCATCGCGAACCATGCCCCGCTTGATCAGGACCTGGTCGAGGCGTTCGCCGGTCTCCCGATGCTCCAAGAGCGCCATCTCGAGCTGTTCGCTCGTGATCAGGCCTTGGTCGAGCAGGATGGTGGCGATTCCCATGGCATTCCTATCGTATCAACGCGCCCCGCAGGATCAGCACCGAAATCCGGAACCCCGACTCGCCCAAAAACCCGCTTTATCGGGCGTCATCAAGCCTGATCCCGCACCGGGAAGCTCGCCGAAGTGCGGTCGGTCTCCCACACCGTCACCTCGTGCACCCAGCATCTACCGCCGAACGCTGCCTCGGATGCCCTCGACAGCCGCTCGTAGAACACCTCGGCGATGTTCTCGACGGAGGGGTTCACACCGCCCTCGGTCGCGAACTCTTCCGTGTCCTCGTTCAGGTGCTTGTGGTCGAAGCGATCGATCACCGCCTCGTCCACGAGCCGCTCGATCTCGCCCACCGTCACCGCCTTTCCGGATCTCGTCTGGAGTCCGAAGGCTGCCTCCACACGGTAGTTATGGCCGTGCCCGTTCGGGTTGTTGCACCGTCCGAAGGTGATCCGGTTCTGCTCGTCGCTGAGGTCCGGGCAGTGCAACCGGTGGGCCGCCGCGAAGTCAAACTGCTGCCGAATGATGGCTGTGGACATATCCGAGGTTCTCCCCTCAACGGTGTAGGTTGGCGTGAGCGCCCAGCGGAGGCGCTTCAGGATGGGCAGGGCCGCTTGCCCCTGTCGGAGCAGTGCGGGCATGAGCACCGCCGGTTCGGTGGTCGGGGCATCGTTGCAGCAGGTTTCGATCAGCGGGATCAGGTGCTCCCGCGCGATACGGTCCAGATCCTTGATTTTGATCAGGTATCCGGTCGTCGCATCCGGCTCGCCCTGCACGACCAGCGTGAGCTCGTAATACCGGCCGAGCCCACGCATCGCCGGTTTGCCGCCAAAGCCGTTGCTGCCCGGTGACTCCACGCCCCCAGGCTTCTGTGCGGGAGAGTCCGTACCGTGGCTCGGGTTGATACAGAAACGGACTGTCCGTGCAAGGTTGACCATGTGGGGATATTCATAGCACTCCCGCTCCACCCGGGCGAGACCGGCGTACAGTTCATCCCGCACCCTCTCAGCCCCGCATCACCGGAGGTATCACATGAAACTCGCCCTGACCTGCGTCGCCCTGCTCGCTCTCATTGCATCCAGCGGCTGTTCAGACTCCGCCCAGCCCGACGCAAGCTCCGCATCCGCGCCAGGTTCAACCAATCCCTCCATCGCCGATGCCTCCGTCCCCGACATCTCCGTCCCCGACAACGAGGCCCCGACCGTGAACGATGCTGACTATGTCCTCAATGTCACCGCCGAATCCATCACCGGCGAACCCGTGGACCTCAACCAGTACCGCGGCAAGGTCATCCTTGTCGTCAACACTGCCAGCCAGTGCGGCCTCACGCCGCAGTACGCCCAGCTTCAGGCTCTGTACGAACAGCACAAAGACGAGGGGCTCGTGATCCTCGGCTTCCCCTCCAACGACTTCAACCAGGAAACTGGCAGCAACGATGACATCGCCGCCTTCTGTGATGCGCGATACGGCGTGAGCTTCCCGATGTTCGCCAAGGTCAGCATAAAAGGCCAGGACCCGCACCCGCTCTACGCCCAGCTCAGCGCGCTCAGCGAAGAGCCCTCCTGGAACTTCACCAAGTACCTGATCGACCGCGAGGGCAACTTCGTCACCCGGTTCGATCCGCGTACCTCCCCGTCCTCGGAGGCACTGGTTTCCAAGGTCAATGAACTGCTCGCCCAACCCGCCGCCGGGTGATCCTTGCACGGGCCCAGCCCCCGTGCCGATATGCTGTAGGCGTGGCGACTTACCGATACATCGCGACCGGACCATCAGGACGCACCACGGGCGTCCTGACTGCGGTGTCCGAGCAGGCGGCCGTCTCCGAACTGGCCCGCCAAAACCTGTCGCCCATCAGCATCACCCCTTCCAAGGCGGCGTCGCCGACGCGCTCAAGGGTGCCCGCTGCCCAGCTCGCCCTGGCATATCGACAGGTGGGGGACCTGCTCCGCGCCGGCGTGCCCCTCCTGCGGGCGATCCGTCTGATCGGACGCCGCCGCACCGCCCCCAAACTCGCCGCGGCGTTCACCGAGCTGGCCGACCAAGTCGAGGATGGCGTCGAACTCGCGAGCGCCATGGAGCAGCGTCCCGAGGTCTTCCGCTCCATCCACATCGCGATGATCCGAGCCGGTGAGAAGGGCGGCTTCCTCGAGCAGTCGCTCGAGCGCCTGTCCGAATTTGTTCAGGGCCAGGTCGAACTCCGTCGCAAGATCGTCGGAGCCAGCGTGTACCCGGTCATGATCGCCTTCGTCGGTGCGCTCATCCTGCTGGCGGTCTTTGTGTTCTTCATCCCGCAGTTCAGAGAGCTCTACACCGACCTGCCCCAGATCCCCGCGGTGACGCAGGTCCTCATGGCCATCTCCGCCGCCGTGACCTCCCGCTGGTACATCGGCCTGGTCATCCTCGTCGCGCTGGTCGCCGGGATCTGGTGGGCTGCCCACAACCCCGAGGCCCGTGCTGCGTTCGGCAGAGGCGTCATGAAAACCCCAAAAGTGGGCGGTCTGCTCAAGGACCTCGCCGTCGCCCGCTTCACCCGCATCCTCGGAACGCTGCTCGCCAGCGGTGTCCCGATGCTGGCCGCCCTTCGCATCGCCAAGGACGCCGCCGGCTTCGAAGCCATGGCTACCGCGATTGAGGAAGCCACCGAAGCCGTCCGCAGCGGCGATACCCTCGCCCGACCCCTCGGAGATTCCGGCCTTTTTCCCGACGATGTGCTGGAAATGATCTCCGTCGCCGAGTCCGCCAACAACCTCGATGAGGTGCTGGTCGGCATCGCCGAGACCCTCGAAAGCCGCGTCGACCGCGTCCTGACCGCCACCGTGAAGCTGATCGAGCCGGTCCTGCTGCTCTCGATCGCCGCGGCCATCGTTTTCGTAGCCGTGGGCCTGCTTTTGCCGATGCTCAAGTTGACCAGCGGCATCCAAATGTGAAGCATGCTGTAAGACCAACAGGCGTGGGGATGCACGCCTTCATCGCGATATTCCGCGCCGGACGCGCCTAAATCAACGGAGTGAGATTTTCCATGCAACGCCCCAGACTCTCCCGACCCGCTTCCCGTCGCCGCGCCTTCACCCTCATTGAGGTCATGATCGCCATCGCGATTGTGGTCGCCCTGATCGCCATCGTCGGCATCAATGTCATCGGACAGCGCGACACCGCCAACCAGGGGCAGGCCAAGATCCAGATGAACAACATCGAGGACGGCCTCCAGAACTTCTACCTCGCCTTCAACCGATTCCCCACGGACGACGAAGGACTGGAAGTGCTCTGGAACCAGCAGGCGCTCGTCGTGGAGACCGAAGAGGAAGAAGCCCTCTGGCAGCGCTTCCTCGAAAAGCCCGCACCTCAGGATCCTTGGCGGAATGCCTGGGGCTACCGCGCCGAGTCTGAGTTCGGCCTCCGCTACGACCTCTGGTCCAACGGGCCCGACGGCGAAGAAGGCACCGACGACGACATCACCAACTGGACCGAAGAGGATGAGGCCGGCGGCTTCTCAGCCCCGCCCGCAGGGTGATCCCAAAGGTGCATCCCGCACCCACCCATCGCTGTGATGATCCAGCGCAACGGTCGAGCCCGAACACTCGGGCTCGTCGCGCGTTCACGCTCATCGAGATCCTCATCGCCGTCGGCGTCGTTGTCGCCATGATCGCCATCGCCACACCGGCGCTCGTCTCCTCCTTCGGCGACCGACGCATCGAGGCCGAGGCCGAACGCCTCGCCGCCGCCATGGCCAGTCTCCGCGCCGAAGCCGTCCGCCAACGCGCCACCCTCGCGCTCTACCTCGAACCAACCGACGGTCAATACGGCGGCGAACTCTTCCTCGGCCCGCTCGAACAGACCGAAGCCCCGTTCGGCTTTTCCGACCCGGATCAGGAGCAGGCCCCGCGCACGCCTTCAGCGTTGCCAGACGATCAGGCGCCACCCACGCGCTCGGTCTTCGAGGCACGCACGCCGCTCACCTTGACCGATCAGCAGCCAGTCAACGGCTTGGCCTCCGAGATGATGACCGCCGACACGGATCCCGTGCAGGCCGGCTTCGCCCGCGGTCCCGAGCGCATTCGAATTGCGGTATGCACTCCCTCCGGCCAGATCCTCGCCTCCCGCCCGCTCTGGCTACACGACGATCGCAGCATGTTCCGCGTCGAAGTCGGCCTGGGCATCGGCAACGCTGTACTCTCGCCGCTCCGGCTCATCCCCGAGTCCGACATGGCCCCGGAGGAAGAACCCGACGCGGATCTGCCCGAGCCGCCCGCGGAGCCAACTCCCCGCACGCCTCAGCCGGGGGACGCATCGCCATGAAGCCGCGACGCCACGGCCTGTTGCTGCTCGAGATGGTCATCGCGCTGGCGATCTTCGTGACCGTCGGCACGCTCATCCTCTCGAATATCCGCCAGGCCCTGCTGTCCACCAGCTACGCCAAAGACATCGTTCGCGCCCAGGATTTCGCCGCCTCGATCATCGCGATGATCGAAACCGAAATGGACACCCCGGAGAACCTCAACGGCCCGCTCCCCGAGTGGGATCCCGATGAGGGGTACTTCGGCGGAGCGCTCGCGAGCGCCAGCGCGATGGGATTCGGCGCGACCGGTGAAAACTGGATCGTCGAGATCGAAACCGCTCCAGCAGGCGTCCCCGGCTTTACCTCGATCATCGTCACCGTCTCCCGAGAAGATCGCCAGGGCGTGATCGCCACGCGCGAATCGCTGGTGCCGCTGCTCGGATCAGCGCCGCTCGCCAGTGGGGGGGCACCATGATCCGCCGTCCCGCGTTCACGCTGATCGAAGTCATCCTCTCCCTCGCCATCCTGGTGATCCTCGCCAGCAGCATCGGCTGGGCCGTTCGTGAGATGCGCGAAAAGACCATGGTCCTCCGGCGCGCCTCCGACGACCTCACACTCTGCACTGCCGTCTTCGATCTGCTCGACAGCGCGATCACCAACGGGCTCGCCCTCGACCCGACCCGCGCGGGCGCGGGCATCCGAGGTGACACGGATTCCATTGAGATCGTCTCGCGCAGTGTGCTCGCCGACCTCGATGGAGATATTGCCGCGTTTGCGGGTCTCACCCGTCTCCGCCTCGAATTCGACCCCCAGGCACCACAGCTCAGCATCGGCAGGTCCGCCGCATCCCAGGGTGCCTCACCTCAGCCGATCACCCGCCGCATCGAGCACCTCCGCTTCCGCTACCACGATGGCCAGCAGTGGGTTGACTCCTTCGACAGCAGCGCCAGCGGCGCGCTGCCCGTCGCGATCGAAATCGCCGTCTGGTTCGCCACGCCACTCTCCGCTTTCGCAACTCCGCCGGAGTCCGAGATCCCTTTCGGTCTTGAAGACGAATCTACTCCAGGGGATCCCTTCGAATTCGATGGCATGGGCGCACCCATGAGAAACGATCTCGAAGCAGAACAGCCGACGCTCCCCGAGCGACGACCCGATCGCTTCCGCATCTTCGCGGTTCTCGATGGCCCGACCATCTCCGAGGCCATGCAGAGCACCGAACTGCCGATCGGAGGCCCGCCGTGAACTCCTCGCGTCGCGGTTCCATCCTCTTCGGAGTCCTGCTCGTCGTCGTCCTCGCGACGCTCGTCGCCACCACCGCCGTTTCCCGCGTCCGCAACAACACCGACATCGTCCGCGCCTCCATCCGCGAGGACTCCTCCCGAGCCCTCCTGCGCTCGGGCCTGCGGGTTTACCTCGCCGAATTCGCCGCGGCTCGCGCGGACCTGCTCCGAGGCGGCATCGCCCTCGACTCCGCGTCCGCATCCGCCAGCCCTCTGCAGATCAGCGACGGCATGGTCATCAGCGAGATCGGCAGCCGACGGGGCATCGTCCGCCTCCTCCCCCAACCCAGTGGCGACTTCTACGCGCTCGAATCCACACGCCTGGACATCAACCGAGTCCCACGCGAGTCTCTGCTCGCACTCCCCGGCATGACCGAAAGCATGGTGGACGCGATCGTCTCCCGTCGCTCGGCGCGCCCCTTCGAATCCATCGAAGAACTCCTCGCACTTGATGAATTCCCCCTCGCGGCGCTCTACGGCGAAACCGAGATCTTCGCCGAGCGGTACCGCCCCGCCGATCAAGCCCTCGCCGATCAGTCTGCCCGCGCGAGCGCCGTGCTCTCGGATCCCGTGCTCGCCGACCTGATCACGGTGTTCAGCGCAGAGCCTTCCGTCCGTTCGGCCATCGAAGCCGCGCCAGACTCTGTCGGCGAACCCCGTCTGATCTTCCCCGCCGAAGTCCTCTTCAGAGAAGGCGACACCATCGTGGTTGCGCCACAAGCTCAGGACATCATCCGCCAGGACGAAGCGCAGCGACTCGACGGCGTCACCGACCTGCGATCCTTCCTCCCCCGCGTCATCGATGGTTTATCACCCGAGCGACAGTCACTGATCCTCGACGCGATCACCACCGAGCCCGATCCCTACCTGCTCGGGCGCATCGACCTTACCAACGCACCCGCAACGATCATCGCGGCCCTGCCCGGCATGGACGAGGAAAGCGCCGCCGAACTGATCGCGCGACGGTCCACGCTCACCGAACCCCAGCTCGCGAGCATCACCTGGCCGCTCGAAGAGCGATTGCTCGATGCGCAGCAGTTCATCCAGATCGCCCCGTTCATCGCCACCCGTTCGCTCCAGTTCCGCATCATCATCGAGGCCGGATTCGAGAAACCCTCCGATGGTCCACGCTCCGGCGACTTCGCATCGCTCGAACTCGAGCAGCGCATCGTTGCCGAGGCGGTCATCGATATCTCCGGCGAAACCCCGCGCTTGGCGTACATCCGCGATGTCACCTGGCTCGCCGATGCGCTCTCCATCCATCAGGCAGCCGAGAACGAGCGGGCCCAGAGCCCCGAGGAGTGGTACGATTTCCCCGACCCCTTCGCGCCGATCGATTTCGGCACCGAAGATCAGGAGGATGACGGAGCATCCTTCGAAAGACCCAGCGACCGGGTCGAGCGCCAACGCCGGGAAATGCGTAACGCTCGGCCGACATTCGACGACACCCCGACGGAGCGAACGGTGCCACAGAACCAGCCAACCCAGCCACCCCAGGGACAGGACCGACGCATCGGTCGCTGGAACGGCTCGCCAAGAGCGGCGGGCGGAGGCGGTTCATGAAGCGCGGCAAGCCCAAACTCTTCGTCTGCATCGGCCACCAAACTGTCGGCGTCCTCGAGGTCCACGCCGCCAAAGCCGATCGCGCAGGGCAAGCCACCATCAAGACGAAGGTCGCCCGGACCTTCCACATCCCGCACGATGTTGATGCGTCCAGCTCCCGCGATCTCGGCTCATGGCTCGCCGCCAGCATCGAGCAGGCCGGCTGCAAGTCCAAGTCCGTCACGCTTGTCCTCGAGCGCAGCGATGTCGTCGCCAAACGCCTGACACTCGAAGGCATCGAACGCGGCGATGTCGATCTCCCCGGCATGGTTCGCTACCAGCTCATGCGCCAGGTCGCCTTCCATGCCGAAGACGCGCCCATCGACTTCAAACTGCTGCAGCCCAAAGTCAAAACGCTCAAGGAAGTCAGCGGCGAAGCCGAGGTCCTCGCCGCGACCGCCCCCGCGACTCGCGTCGCGCACCTCCGCGCCGTGTGCGAAGCCGCCGGCCTTGATGTCCAGCGCATCGCCATCCTCTCGCTCGGCCTCAACGAGATCGCCGCGGCCGCCATGGCCGATCGCGTTGGTCCGACGCTCGTCATCGCCCCGACGCTCGACGGCATCGACTACTCCATCCATCAGGGCGGGCGAGTCCTTTCTTCTCGCTGGATCGAAACCCAGCACCGCACCGCCGCCGACGGGCTGACCGATCTCATCGTGTCCGAAGCGCGCCGCACCCGCATGAGCCACCAGCTCGCGCCCGAGTCCGACCCGATCCACTCGGCCCTCATCATCGCCGACGAGGGCGGCGTGCTCGGCGACCTCGAAGCGCTCGCCGCGACCATCGGCGATGTGCTCGGCGTGATCACCGAACCCATCGACCCACGCACCCAGCCCTGGCTCACCGTCGATGGCGAGTGCGAATCCGAGCGGCTGCTCGGGCTCATCGGCCTCGCCATCGCCGATGCCAAAGACGGCAGCGGCCCCGGAGCGAGCGCCCGCCAGATCGACCTCGCCCACCCCGTCGTCGCCGCCGACCGCTCCGCCGCCAAGCGCCAGCTCGTCATGGCCGCCATCCTGCTCATGATCGTGTCGCTTGGCGGGATCAAGTCCATGGGCAATCTCAAAGTCGCCGCCATCGAAGCCGACATCGAGGCGATGAAGGAATCCGGGCGCGAAGTCGAGCAGACCTTCCATCGCGTCATCCGTGAGCACGCCGCCGCCGAGTTCCTCCACCGCTGGCAGGAGGCCGGTGCCTCGCCCCTCGAGCACATCAACCGCGTCGTCAGCATCCTCCCCGGCAACGAATCCGTCCTGCTGCGCTCCATCAAGTGGTCGGCGGACGCCTTCGTGGACTACCCGCGCCAGCGCAACCAGACCAGCTACGACCCCGCAAACTGGCAACAGGGTGTCGCCGTGTCCTTCGGCGTCGAGCTCGCCGCCAAGAGCCGCGAACTCGCAGACTCGATCCGCCAGACCTTCGTCGACATCCCCGAGTACACCGTGCGCACCTCCGGTCCGGACGGCGCAGGCACAAACCAGCCCGACTACCCCGCCAAGCTCGCGCTCAACATGGAGTCCCGCGTCGCGCGGCCGGCGTCCAATTCCGAAGACGCCTCGGAACCGGAAGCGGGGCAGCCATGAAGAAGAAATCCTCCGTTCCCCTCTTGATCGGCCTCGCGCTCATCCTCGGTGCGAATTATTACGGGTACTCCAAGTGGTACGCTGCCCCGATCGCCGAGAAGCAGGACGAACTCGACCAGGTCGAGAAGCGCATCCGCTCGCTCCGCAACAGCACCACCGCCATGATCGAGAAGCGGCGCGACATCAAACCTCTTGTCGCCCGCACCCTCGGCCCGAGCGCGCAGTCCGCAGAGGCGGCCCTTCGCTCGCGTCTCAACGAACTCCTCCGAGACGCCGGGCTCGAAAACGCAAGCGTGCAGTCCAGAGTCGAACAGCGCGCCACCCTCAACCCCGCCAGCAATGTCCGACTCAACGCCTATCGCAGACCCGATTCCCGCGGCAGGCTCCGCTCCACGCCCGAAGCCGCGTTCATCGCCATGTCCGCGACCATCAGCGGCGACGGTCCCACCGAGAGCGTGCTCAGCGCCCTCGCGCTGCTCGAGTCGCAGCAGTGGCTCCAGCGACTGACCGCCGTCAACATCGAGCCCGTCGCACGCTCGGAGGGCAAGCTCGCTTCCTTCTCCTTCAGCATCCAGACCCTCTTCATCCCCGATCAGTCACCGCAGACCGGGCCCGACCTGACCGGTCTGGAACCCTCCCGCCAGACGCTCGCCAGTTCGATCTCCGGGCGTTCGATCTTCTCCCCGCCGCCCCCGCCCGCGCCGGTCGTGCAGCAGCCACCGCCCAAGCCCGAGCCAAAGCCGGTCGTGCAGCGTCCTCCGGACCCGCCGCCGCCCCCGCCCTACGCGGAGTGGGTGGTGGCCTTCCTGCGCGACGGTTCCTCGGGCCCGCAGATCACCATCAGACACGCACGCTCCGGCCAGACCGGAGTCCTCGGTGTCGGAGAATCATTCCACGCCATGAAATTCACGGGTTTCGATCGTCTCGATGCCCTTTTTGAGTTTGAGGGAAAGACCTACCGGATCGGGGTTGGCCAGAATCTGGCCACCCGCGACAACCCGGAGGCCGTCCAGTAGACTTCACCTTCACGCCATCAACGGAGCGATGGCTTTCGCGATCCCCTCGGGGGTCCATTCAGGGAGGATGACCTGATGTTCGGACGCATGGTCGGGCTTTCGCTGTTCGCTACCGCCGTCACCGCGGGGCCACCAGCCCACGCAGCCCAGCCCGAAACGAACGCCGGGCCGTTCCACACCGGGGCGGACCTGCTCCGCCTTGCAGGCAGCACGCTCCAGGCCGCCCAAGACGCGCCCCAGACCGTCCGCTTCACCTTCAAGGACACCTCCATCGACGAAATTGTCGATTTCATGGCCCGCGAGACCGGCCTGCCCGTCATCCGGGAGACCGACGCCCCCGGCGGCACCGTCACCTTTATTAGTGCCGAAGAGTATGACCTCCCCGAGGCCCTCCGCGTCCTCAATGTCATCCTCAAGACCCGTGGCGTCCAGATCCGCCGCGACGAAGAGTTCCTTTACCTCGGCGCCCTCAAGGACATGGCCGGCGCACCCGTCCCGACATTCCCCAACGGCGAGATCCCCGAAGATGTCACGGGCGAGCAGATCATCACCCTCGTCTTCCCCCTCAACAACGCCACCGCCGGACAGCTCGCCGACCAGATCAAGCCCCTCGTCGGCGACTTCGGCTCCGTCGTTCCGCTCCCGCAGCAGAACGCCTTGATCATCACCGACTCCGCCGCGCAATGCCGCCGCCTCGGCGCGATCATCACCGAGATCGATTCCCGCCCGGCCTTCGAGGAGAGCGTCGAGGTCTACAAGCTCCAGCACCTCGACTCCGCGACCGCCAAGGAAAGCCTCAGCGTGCTTATCGCCGAGCGCCAGGTCACCGTCGTCTTCGACCGTCAGGGAAACCGACAGGTCGTTCAGGACGAAAAGGTCGCCGGCGTGCGCATCGAAGCCGATGCCCGCACGAACTCCATCATCGCCATCGGCCCCGAAGGCCGCCTCACCACCATCGCGCGACTGATCGAGATCATCGATGTCCCCGAAGCCGAAAACGCGCGGGACATGACCACCTTCACGCTCTCCTCCGTCGGCGTCGATGATGCGGTCCGCTCGCTCAACCAGCTCTTCGCCAACGCGCCGCGCGAGCAGCGCCCGACCATGGTCCCGCTCGCCACCGTCGGCAAGATCGCCATCGTCGGCTCGCAGGGTGCCGTCGCCCAGGCACGCGATCTTCTCACCGAACTCGACGGCAACCAAGGCCCCGAGGCTCTCGGCGAAACCGTCGTCCGCGTGCTCGAACTCGCGCATACCGACG
>CAZIXS010000086.1:0-12608 GCA_964543335.1 uncultured Phycisphaeraceae bacterium
AGCACAACCAGTGTGATGCCTCCGGCGATGAGCGCGTATTGCATGGGCTCGGCTCCTCCTGTGTGAGCGCGTGACTGGTGCGGGGGCGGCGTCGCTCCCTCTCAGCATGATAAGAACATCGGCGAGGGGTGCGGTCATGTCGCAAATCCGGGCTGCTGAGACATGTCCGGACATGAAAAACGCCCGGAGAGGGCCGGGCGTGGGGTCTGATCGGATTCTCGAAGGACCGAAGTCTTACTCGCAGGAGATGCCGAAGTTGGCCAGGACCAGGTTCAGGTCGGCCAGGTTGACGGATCCGTCGTCGGTGACATCGCCCTCGTCGGTGTCGGTCCCGAAGTTGGCGAGGACGAGGTTCAGGTCGGCGAGGTTCACCACGAGGTCGCCGTTGGCGTCACCATCGCAGATGACCGGATCGGGGCCGAGCGTGGTGAAGATGGAGACTGTCGGGGTTGATGCACGCTCACCGGCGGCGTTGAAGGCGACGACCTTCCAGTAGTACTCGGTGTTCTCGTCGAGGAAGTTCGGGGGCAGCGTGCCGACCTGGGTCTGCGTGGTCGGGAAGTTGTTGATCAGCGGATTGGTGAACTCCGGGTTATCCGCGAGCGAGATGCGGTAGAGATCTGCATCCTGTGCGACGGTCCACTGAAGGACGGGGTTCAGCACGACATCCGTGGCTCCCGGTGCCGGGGCGACAAGCGAGAATGGGCTGGGCACATTCGTCGGCGGGACGGGTGAGAGACATGTGATGCTGTTGCGGTAGGAGATGATGGAGTTACGCGACGCGGTGATGAAGTTGTTCGCGCAGACGAGCGAGGGGTTCATCGTGCTGTTCGCGCCGCTGTGGTGTGCCGAACTCCAGTTGTGACCGAGTTCGTGAGCGGTGAGGTCCGTGCGGCAGGAGAAGGACCCGCAGCAGGTGGTCTCGACGATGCCGTAGCGGTTGCCGGTGCAGACTGTGCCGACGAAGGCGAGGCCGATGGTCGATCCGTCGAAGTTCTTGCCGGAGAACAGCTGCGCCACATCGTGGGGGATGCTGTTGCCAACATTGCCCAGCCACTCGTTGCGGAAAGCGGTGAGGATGGAGTTGGGGTTGGTACCCGAGTAGGGATCCGGCTCGGCAGTGCGGACGATGATGCCGGTGACATCATACATGATGCCGACTTGACTCTCGTAGAGTGCGCTGACGGAGTTCATGATGTTGTTGATGGAGTTCTCAACATTCGTCGAGCTCTGGCCGAGGGCCTGGTAGAACTCGAAGTCGGCGTCGGCTCCGAACTCGGCGACGCACATGCCGCCGCAGTCGCCGCTTCCGCGTCCGGCTTCGGCGAGTTGAGGGTTGTCCTTGTTGTCCTCGATGAACTGCTCGACGACGCCGCACATGCCCATGGAGGGGATGACATCTTCCTGGCTGTAGACCGCGTGGAGTGAGCGATCGATGCCGGGGAAGCGCGAGGACAGGGGCTCCACCCAGTAGCGCGAACCGTCGGGGAGGACGATCATGCTGAAGATCTGTCCGTCGATCACCGAACTGGCGACGATCGAGTCGGGGATTTCAGCGACGAAGCCGCGGTAAGTGGTGTTCGCGGAGGGCTGCACATCCACATACGAACCGTCTTCGCGCTGCTCGATGAGGCGGAAGTTTTCACTGCGGATGTCGTGGGGCCACATCTCGATGGAGACTTCGACGCCATCGATCGGGACTGAGAAGGCGATGTTGCCTCGCTCCAGGTCCTGCGGGTTGATGCTGCGGACGGTGGAATCGATGACGGCGAGCGAGTCGTTGACATCGCGCTGGAATTCCGGCGTGATGATCTCGGGAGGGGTGGCCGCCCAGACCGTGGCAGCACACAAGCCCGCCGCGGCGATGGTGGAGAGGATGTTTCGAGCAAGCATGTTCAGACTCCATGTATGGATCGGTGATCGCTGGTATGGTCAGCATCGACCGATAACCCCGGTGTGTACTGGCCTCGAGGGCTGGTGCCCTTTCTGTTCCAGTAGTACTCTTCCCCCATCGGAATGAATGGCAAGTGTTAGCCATGGCGTTTTGGGCACATCTCCGATATTGGGCAGGGTGTGCGGGGTATGTATTCCCCGCGAATGCTAGGTGTTCCCTGTAAATCCGTGTTGGAGCAGTCCTTGGAATCTTCGATCGCCACGAATAATCCAGTCGCCAGACCGCAGGCGGGTCTGCTGTCTATCCGTGGTCTCAGCACCGCCGCGATCGACGAAATCCTTGCATCGGCGAGGGATTATCGTCAGGGCGCGGGGCACTCAGGCCTGGCAGGGACTCAGGTCAACCTGTTCTTCGAGGCCTCAACGCGGACGAGGATGTCGTTTGAGATTGCAGGGAAGCGTCTGGGGCTTTCGGTGGTGAATATGGAGGTCGCCTCCAGTTCGCTCTCGAAAGGGGAATCCCTGGAAGACACGGTGCGGACGATCGAAGCGATGGCTCCTGATTTTCTCGTGGTTCGTCACAGCCGGTCGGGGGCACCCGACGAGGTGGCCCGATGGACGCGGGGTGCGGTGATCAACGCCGGTGACGGAGCCCGCGAACATCCCACCCAGGCGCTCCTGGACTCCCTGACGCTCTGCGACCGCTTCGGAGCCAAGTCAATCGACGGGTTGAAGGATCTGCAGATCTCGCTGGTTGGTGATGTTGCCCATAGCCGCGTGGCCCGGTCGAATCTGGTGGTGTGGTCGATGGCTGGAGCCCGGGTGCGGCTGGTTGGGCCGCAGGCGTTTGTGCCGCGTGGGTTCGAAGAGCTTGGTTGGGAGGTCCACCGGGAGCTTCGGAGCGGGATCGCCGGATCGGATGTGGTGTATGCGCTGCGGATCCAGACTGAGCGTCAGCACGGCACCGTGTACCCATCGCTCGGTGAGTACTTCAGGCGGTATGGGCTGACGACCGAGCGGCTGGACCGCTGGGCACCGGGGGCGGTGGTGATGCATCCGGGGCCGGTGAATCGTGGGGTCGATCTTTCGGCTGATCTGCTGGGGGATTCGCGTTCGCTGGTAGAGAAGCAGGTTGAAAACGGGGTCTGGGTCCGGATGGCGGTGTTGCATCGCCTGCATGATGCTCGAAAGGGAGTGCGCAGAGATGGCTGAAGGAACGCTATACCGGGGCGGGGTGGTGATCGATCCTGTGCACGGGCTGAACGGCAAGGCGGATGTGCGGGTCGAGGACGGTCGGATCGCTGCGGTCGGGACCGATCTGCCAGCCTCGGCGGGTGATGCGACCCTTGATGTGTCGGGGATGGTGATCGCGCCGGCATTCGCGGATATCCATGTGCATCTGCGTGAACCGGGCGGCGAGGCGAGCGAGACGGTGGCGAGCGGCTGCCGCGCTGCGGCAATGGGTGGCGTGGCTCGGATGTGGTGCATGCCGAACACGACGCCCACGAACGACTCGGTCATGACGACCAGATACATCCTCGATCGGGCGAGGGAGCACGCGGCGGCGAATGAAGTCGGTGCCGGAGTGCGTGTGCATCCGGTGGCGTGCATCACTAAAGGGATGCAGAGCCAGTCGCTGACGGATTTCAGCGCGCTGTGGGAAGCCGGTGCCGGAGCGTTCAGTGATGATGGCTTGCCGGTGGAGAGTGCCGGCATGATGCGCCGAGCGATGCAGGCGTTAGCGGATATGCCGGCCAACGAGTGGGGAGGCAAGCCGGTGGTGCTCGATCACTGCGAGGACCTCTCGATCACCGGGCCGGGCGTGATGCACGAGGGGCGGGTGTCGGCGGATCTGGGGCTCGCGGGCATCCCGCGGAACTCGGAGGCTGTGGGGATTGCCCGTGATTGCGCGCTGAGTCTGGAGACGGGTTGCCGGCTCCACATCTGTCACGTGTCGACGATTGACTCGGTGGAGGTGATTCGGTTCTTCAAGGGGCGCGGGGCGCCGGTGACGGCGGAAGTGAGCCCGCATCACCTGCTGTTCACGGATGAACGGGTTCGGCGAGTGGACAACCGAATGCTCGGCGATACCCACGCCAAGATGAAGCCGCCGCTGTGTGATGAGATCGACCGGGCGGCCCTGATCGCGGCCCTTGAGGATGGGACGATCGACTGCATCGCGACGGATCACGCGCCGCACAACCCGGCTTCGAAGGCCAGGCCGTTCGAGGATGCTCCGTTCGGGATCATCGGGATGGAGACGATGTTCTGCTCGCTGCACACCGAGTTTGTGGTGGGTGGGCGGTGGTCGCTGGAGTTCCTGATCGAGAAACTGACGGCGGCTCCCAGGCGGGTGATGGGCTGGGACTGCTTCGGAGCACTGGGTGTGGGTGACTTGGCCGATCTGGTGGTGATCGACCCAGCGACGGAGTGGGAGTTCAAGGCGAGCGACATCGGCTCGAAGAGCGGGAACTGCCCGTGGCTCGGGCAGCGGATGACCGGGCGCGTCGTGCGGACGGTGGTTGAGGGGCGGACGGCGTTTGCACTTGGTGCGGCGGTTGTGGGCTGAGGGAGTCTTGCTCTGCAAAATTCGTGATTTTTGCGATGCATGTGGCGCGTCCTGGCGCGCACGGAAATGCGGGGATTGTTAGAATTCGGCTTTAATGGACGACGCACCGCGTACTCGGAACCAGCAGGCGGCCTGCCCTACTCGGGTCTGGCCAGATGCGTGGATTTCGGGTCAGGAGCCTTGGTTGTCCGTTCAGTGGAGCGGCCCGCGACGCGGGCTTTTTTTGTATCTGGAACGCACAGGTCGACCCGGGCTGATTGCATCGGGTCTTCGGGCAAGCGGGGTGGTGTCATGACCAGCTCTGAGAAGTTGCGGCAGGCGATTGCGCGGACCGGATCGCTGATCTCGGCGGGCATCGAACCTGCGGCGGATTACTTGCCCGCTTCGGGGGAATTCGAGCCGACCCCGGCCGGATACCTGGCCTTTTTCAAGGTGTTCATCGAGGCCACCAAGGATGCCGCGGCGGCGTACAAGTTCAACTTCGCCTTCTTTGAATCGCAGGGGATCGAGGGATGGCGGCTGCTTCACGCGGTGCGAGAGATGATCCCTGAGGACGCGTTCGTGATCGCGGACGCGAAGCGTGGGGATATCGGCACGACCGCGAAGCACTACGCGAAGTCGCTGTTTGAGAGCTTTGGGGCGGACGCGGTGACGGTGAACCCTCTGATGGGGCGCGACAGCGCGGAGCCGTTCCTTGCCTATGAAGACAAGATGACCTATTTCCTGGCTCTGACTTCCAACCCCGGAGCGGCGGACTTCATCCTGCCTGAGCGGCTATTCGAGCGGATCGCGGCGAGCATCGAGACCTGGGGCAACGGTCGGAATGCGGGGCTCGTGGTGGGGGCGACGAAGGGTGCCGACGATGTGCGTGCGGTGCGGGCCTCGGCGCCGTCGCTGCCGTTCCTGGTGCCCGGGCTGGGTGCTCAGGGAGGGAGTGCCGAGACGGTGATCGATGCGGGCGCGCAGAGCAGGGACCAGGGCATGGAAGGCCTTGGGCTGTTGCTGCATTCGACGCGTGGCCTGCTGCCGGGTGGTACCGACACCGGCCGGGATGCTGCGGAGGTGATCCGCGAGAAGACTGTGGCGTTCGCGAAGCAGATCGAAGATGCGGCGAATCCGGTTCTGGGTGGTTCGATGAGCGGAGGGGTGAAGCGATGAGTATCTCGGTGGACCCGGCGATTTCGGTCGAGGTCGAGAAGTTGCTGGAGCGCACGGGGGCTCTGCTGAATGGGCACTTCAAGCTCAGCAGCGGACTGCACTCTGATCGGTACTGCCAGTGTGCGAAACTGTTCGAGGACCCGGCGGCGGGCGCGATGGTCGCGAAGCTGATGCGGGACTCGCTGCCCCGGAAGCTGCGCGTGGATGTGGTGCTGGCTCCGGCGCTCGGCGGCGTTGTGTGGGGGTATGAACTCGCCAGGGCGCTGGTGGTGCGATCGATCTTCGCCGAGCGCAAGGATGGTGAGTTTGCGCTGCGGCGCGGGTTCCAACTTGAGCCGGGCGACCGGGTGCTTCTGGCGGAAGATGTGATCACAACCGGCAAGAGCGTGAAGGAACTTCTGCCGCTGGTTGAGCAGGCCGGGGCGGAGGTTGTGGGCTACGCGACGGTCGTGGATCGCAGCAAGGGAGCGTTCGACGCCGGGACGAACGCGCAGGGCCAGCCGATCGGGGCGTGGGGCCTGTGCGAACTGCATTTCAACACATGGACCGAGGAGGAATGCCCGCTGGTGAAGGCAGGGATTCCGGTGGACAAGCCCGGGAGCCGCCCGGGCTGAGTGAAGCATGAGTGTCCGGCTGACCGGATGGATCGGGTTCAGACGCCTCGCGGAGTGAGGAGCCGACCGTGACAACACGCCAGAAGACTGACAGGGCCGAGGGCGACCTCGAGCTAAAACCGCTCGGAGAGCAAGCGATGAGTGAGACCGTAACCGCAGGATCGCGTGGCGTGGCCAGCGATGAGAGAACCCGGCTGGGCGCGAAACTGGTGCTCGAAGACGGTACCGAGTATCGCGGCTGGTCGTTCGGGGCGAAGAAGTCCCGGGCGGGCGAGGTGGTGTTCAACACGGGGATGGTCGGCTATGTCGAGTCGCTGACGGACCCCAGTTACCGGGGGCAGCTCCTGGTGAGCACCTACCCGCTGGTCGGCAACTACGGCGTGCCGCGCGAAGACCAGAAAGGGCCGTACGGCCTTTCGCTGACGCGCGAGTCGTACCAGATCCACGCGTGTGGATTGGTGGTGGCCGATTACAGCGAGACCTACAGCCACTGGAACGCCGAGCAGTCGCTGAGCGAATGGCTCGAGAGCGAGGGGATCCCCGGCATCAGTGGGATCGACACGCGTGCGCTGACGCAGCGGCTCCGCGAGCGGGGCTCGATGCTCGGCAAGATCGAGGTCGAGGGTGAGGAGGAGATCGAGTACGACGATCCGAACCAGCGGAACCTCGTGGAGGAGGTCTCTCTGACCGAGCGTGGTGTGTTCGGCAGCGGTGACAAGAAGATCCTGCTGATCGACACGGGCGCGAAGTACAACATCATCCGCTCTCTGGCCCAGCGCGGAGCGACGGTCACGCGCGTGGCCTGGGATGCGGATGTGAGCGGTGAGCTGGATCAGTACGACGGGATCATGCTTTCCAACGGTCCCGGTGACCCGACGATGTGCGGCAAGACGGTCGAGACGATCCGCGCGGCACTGGCCAAGGATGTACCGCTTTTCGGGATCTGCCTCGGCAACCAACTGCTCTCCTTGGCGATCGGCGCGAAGACCTACAAGCTCAAGTACGGGCACCGGGGGCAGAACCAGCCGGTGATCGAATGCGGCACGAACAACTGCTTCGTGACGAGCCAGAACCACGGCTTCGCGGTGGACACCGATTCACTGCCCGAGGACTGGCGGCCCTGGTTTGAGAATCTCAATGACCGCACGAACGAGGGCATCCGGCACGCCTGGAAGCCGTTCCGCTCGGTGCAGTTCCACCCTGAGGCGTGTCCCGGCCCGGTGGACACGGCGTATCTCTTCGATGAATTCCTCCGCATGCTGAGCAAGTGAGCCCTACACGATGATCACCCACACCAAGCCACGCAAGGTTCTGATTCTCGGTTCGTCGGCTCTCAAGATCGGTGAGGCGGGCGAGTTCGACTACTCGGGTTCGCAGGCGATCAAAGCGCTGAAGCAGGAGGGCATCAAGACCGTCCTGATCAACCCGAACATCGCGACCATCCAGACGAGCGACTACCTCGCCGACGAGGTCTACTTCCTGCCGATCACGCCCGACTTTGTCGAGGAAGTGATCGCCAAGGAGAAGCCCGACAGCCTGCTGCTGTCGTTCGGTGGTCAGACCGCGTTGAACTGCGGACTGAAGCTGCACGACTCCGGAGTGCTGGAGAAGTACGGGGTGCAGGTGCTCGGCACGCCGGTCGAGACGATCCGCGACACCGAGGATCGCGAACTGTTCGTTGGCCGTTTGAACGAGGTCGATGCCAAGTCGGCGCGTTCGAAGGCGGCGAAGACCGTGAACGAGGCGGTCGAGGCTGCTGAGGCCATCGGTTATCCGGTGATGATCCGTGTGGCGTACGCGCTCGGCGGTCTTGGCTCGGGTGTGTGCCGCACGGAGAAGGAAGTGCGGGACCTGGCCGGACGCGGGCTGGCGCACACGAACCAGATCCTGATCGAGGAGTACCTCGAGGGCTGGAAGGAGATCGAGTACGAGGTCGTGCGTGACCGGTACGGGAACTGCCTGACGGTCTGCAACATGGAGAACTTCGACCCGCTGGGCATCCACACGGGTGAATCGATCGTGGTGTGTCCTTCGCAGACGCTGAGCAACAGCGAATATCACAAGCTGCGCGAGATCTCGATCCGGGTGATCCGTCACCTTGGGATCGTGGGCGAGTGCAACATTCAGTTCGCGCTCGATCCGAAGAGCGAGGATTACCGGATCATCGAGGTCAATGCGCGTCTGTCGCGATCATCGGCGCTTGCCTCGAAGGCGACGGGGTATCCGCTGGCGTTCGTGGCGGCGAAGCTCGCGTTGGGTTACGGGTTGCACGAACTGAAGAACTCGATCACGCAGGTGACCTCGGCGTTCTTCGAGCCGGCGCTCGACTACTGCGTCGTGAAGATGCCGCGTTGGGACCTGAAGAAGTTCCGGGGTGTGTCGAGGCGGCTGGGCTCGGGGATGAAGTCGGTCGGCGAGGTGATGTCGATCGGCCGGACCTTCGAGGAGGCGATCCAGAAGGCCTGCCGCATGCTGGACATCGGCAAGCACGGCGTGGTGGGCAATGACCCTTACGAGGTGCAGTCGACCTCCGGCGAACTCGATGATGACCTGAAGAACCCGACGGACGACCGGATCTTTGCGGTGATCGAGGCGATCCGGCGCGGGTACACCGTGGAGCGGATTCACGAACTGAGCCACATCGATTGCTGGTTCCTGGACAAGTTGGAATCGATCGTCGCGGTGTCGAAGCGGCTGGAGGGTTACGAGGAGGACGACCTGCCGAAGGATCTCCTGCTCTCGGCGAAGCGGATGGGCTTCTCCGACAAGGCCATTGCTCGCCTCACGGGGAGTACCGATCAGAAGGTTCGCGAGCAGCGCGTGAGCCTGGGCATCAAGCCGACGGTTCGGCAGATCGATACGCTCGCTGCGGAGTACCCGGCCAAGACCAACTACCTGTACCTGAGTTACCACGGCAGCGGCAGCGACGGGAAGTTCCCGGTGGAAAACGCGGTGCTGCTGCTGGGGTCGGGTGCGTACCGCATCGGCTGCTCTGTGGAGTTCGACTGGTGCTGCGTGACGGCTGGCCTGACGCTCAAGAAGATGGGCTACAAGGCGGTCATGCTGAACTACAACCCGGAGACGGTTTCGACGGACTACGACGAGTTTCATCAGCTGTTCTTCGATGAGATCAGCTACGAGACGGTGCTGGACATCTGCGGTGTGGTGAAACCCAAGGGCGTGATCGTCTCGATGGGTGGGCAGATCGCCAACAACCTCGCGATGAAGCTCGAGCGGGCGGGCGTCCGCGTGCTCGGGACGACGCCGACTTCCATCGACAGTGCTGAGAATCGCAATACCTTCAGCGCGTTGCTGGACGAACTCAAGATCGATCAGCCGCAATGGTCGGAACTGTCGACCATCGACGAAGCGATCGGCTTTGCGGAGAAGGTCGGGTATCCGGTGCTGGTCCGCCCGTCGTATGTGCTTTCTGGCGCGGCGATGGCGGTGGCGAGCAATGGCACGGAGCTGACCAAGTATCTGAAGGTCGCCGCGAAGGTTTCGCCGGAGTACCCGACGGTCATCTCGAAGTATCTGGAGAACGCCAAGGAGATCGAGTTCGACGCGGTCGCCGACCATGGCGAGATCGTGGCGTATGCGATTTCGGAGCATGTCGAGAACGCCGGTGTGCACTCGGGTGACGCGACGCTGGTGTTCCCGGCGCAGCGGACCTATCTCGAGACGATCCGTCGGATCCGGCGTATCGCGACGCAGATCGCTGAGCGTCTGAAGATCACGGGGCCATTCAACATTCAGTTCATCGCCAAGGACAACCGGGTGCGGGTGATCGAGTGCAACCTGCGGGCCTCGCGATCGTTCCCGTTCGTTTCGAAGGTCATCAACCAGAACTTCATCGAGTTGGCGACGCGGATCATCATGGGCCAGCCGTACGAGAAGCCGGACAAGCGGAGCTTCGAGCTGAACCATGTGGGCGTGAAGGCCCCTCAGTTCAGCTTCACCCGTCTCGACGGGGCAGACCCAACGACGGGTGTCGAGATGGCCTCGACCGGCGAGGTGGGGTGCTTGGGTGGCGACTTCAACGAAGCGTTCATCAAGAGTCTGCTGAGCGTGGGGTACCGGCGTCCGGTTCGATCGATCCTGCTCAGTGTCGGCACGATCGAGAACAAGAGCGGCATGCTTGCCTCCTTTGAGCGGTTCAAGGGAATGGGCGTGAAGCTGTATGCCACGGAAGGAACGCACAAATTCCTCGCCGAGCGCGGGATTGAATCGGAGCACGCGGAGTGGCCGATCGGATCGGACTCGCCCCAGAACGCGGTCGAGCGGATTCGCACCGGCGAGATCGACCTGGTGATCAACATCCCGTCGGCCGACAAGGAAGATGAGCTGACCAACGGGTATCGCATCCGGCGTGCGGCGATCGATTTCAATGTGCCGCTGATCACGAACCGGCAGATCGGTGAGCGACTGGCCGAAGCGATGTCGGCCGTTCGAAGGGGCGAAGCCGTGCTCGAGATCAAGAGTTGGCGAGAGTACACCTCGGCGGTCTGAATCGCGGCCCGTGATGGAGGAATGACAGACCGGCGGGAGATCCCGCCGGTCTTTTTTCTTGGTGTTGTTTGGTGTTTATGGCTCGATCGTCCGGGCTTGTTGTGCCTTTGCGGTCAGTTGCCGAACTGGGCGAGGACCAGGTTGAGGTCTGCGAGATTGACCTCGCCGTCACCGGTCACATCCCCGTCTGATCCGGACTGGCCGAAGTTGGCAAGGACGAGGTTGAGATCGGCGAGGTTGACCAGGCCGTCCGCGTTGGCATCACCGGGGATGGGCGGGTTCTCGCAGGCGAAGTAGGAGACCCGGAACCCGTCGATGGCGGCTTCGAGCAGCGACTGCGGGTCTTCGTCTGAGGCGACGAAGCGGAGGTGGACGGTGCTTGAGCGAGCTATGAAATCATCGGGGTTCAAGGTGTGCTGGAACCAGCCGCCGTTGGACTCGGGTGAGT
The DNA here is from genome assembly GCA_964543335.1 of uncultured Phycisphaeraceae bacterium. Taxonomy (GTDB): domain Bacteria; phylum Planctomycetota; class Phycisphaerae; order Phycisphaerales; family UBA1924; genus JANSXG01. The sequence continues at coordinate 11,192 of CAZIXS010000086.1, forward strand.
CCGGGGCGACGGTTTCGACATTGACCCAGGTCTGGCCGTTGTCGTTGGAGATGTCCACGATGAACGGGTCGGTGTTCGGTCCGGCACCCGCGGAATTGGAGAACCAGCGCCAGTAGGAGATTTCGTATCTCCCGCTCGGTTCCAGGGTGAGATCGACGACGCGAGAGATGAGGGTGGTCTTGCCGTTGTCGACATCGTTTGCGCCGGCGCCGCCTCCGGGGTGCTGGCCGGTGACGAAGCAGAACTGCCCGAAGAGGGCACCGCCGGGTTGGGCGGTCGTGGGGTTCGGGTTGACGCGTTCCCAGATCCCGCTGGTGGCGTCATCGCCGGGAGCACCGACGGTCCAGCCGGAGTTGGTGTCGAAGTTGTCGTTGATGGCAACGATGAGTTCGGTCGCCACGGTGGCGGTGAAACCACCGGTCGTGGCGGCGGTGGTCGGGAGAGTGGCGACCGAGCCGTTGGCGGCTTCGGCCTGGAAGTAGTACTGGACGGTGGTGAGGCAATCCAGAGGCGGGAAGTCGGCGCGGTAGATGCCGCTGCCGAGATCGGTCATCGGGAAGGTTTCGAGCCCGTTGCCACGATCGAGAATCAAGGCGGGGCTCTCGGCGACCAGTTCGCCGCCGTTGACTTCGGCGATGGTGACCTCGATGGTTTGTCCGGCGGGAAGGATCGTCTGGGGCGCTTCGGTCGCGAGTTCGAGCTGGCGCTTGTTGTAGCGGAGTACGAAGAGTCCGCGCTCGATGTCGCTGACGATGATGGTGCCGGAATCGAAGAACGGGTAGACGCTCCACGCGCCGTTGAAGTTGGCCGAGTCCGAGTCGGGGAAGGTGTCGAAGAAGCCGATCTCTTCCGCGTTCATGCGGTCGGAAACATCGAAGATGCGCAGTCCCGAGCGGTAGTTGGCGGCGTACATCAGGCCGTCTCTGATGTAGAGGTTGTGGTCGATCGCGGCTTTCCCGTTGGTGAAGGTCGTGATCTCGACCGGATTGGCGAGGTCAGAGACATCGAAGACCCGGGTGGTGGTCGGTGTGCCGAAGTCCTGTTCGTCGAGTTCATCGTTCAGGAAGAGGGTTTTGCCGTCATCGCTCAGCCAGGCCTGGTGGGAGTAGGCACGCGATGAGTACGCCGTCTGGCTGAGAACGACCGGGTTTGACTTGTCGGTCACATCGACGATGGTGAGCCCGGTGTCGACCGAACCGCCGTTGAAGCCGGTGCAGCAGAACGCGATTTCGCGGTTGAGGAGCGTGGCTCCGTTGACCGTGACGCTCTCAAACGACTTGATCTGCGCGTCGTGGACATAGCGGTCGGGCCACTGGCCGACGAACAGGGGGCTTGCGGGATTGGCGAGGGAGTAGATCCGGAGGCCGTTGTTGCCTCCGCCGGTACGGTAGAGGTACCCGGATTCGGTGTTGATGGC
>CAZIXS010000087.1:0-12010 GCA_964543335.1 uncultured Phycisphaeraceae bacterium
CCGGGCTCGTCGAGGACGCGATCGGCGTAGAGCAGGATGTCGAGGTCGATGGTGCGGGGCCCCCACCGCTCATCGGTGTCGGCGCGGGTGCGTCCGAGTGAGCGCTCGATGGCCAGCAGGGCGTCGAGCAGTTCGCGGGGCGGAAGATCGGTGGAGATTTCGGTGACGCCGTTGAGGTAGGGTCCCTGGCCGGCGGGGCCGACGGGTTCGGTCTCGATGAGGCGGGAGCAGCGGACGGTGGTGATGCGCGGGTGAGCGTTCATGGCCGTGCGGGCGGCTTCGATGCTGGCTTCACGGTCCCCGAGGTTGGAGCCGAGGGCGATGAAGGCGGTGACGGTTGGGTGGGTGGAAGACATTGGTGAGGATGGTAGCCCCAAAACGAGAGGCGGCCGCCCGGAGAATGGCGGCCGCGACCCAGTGAATGGCTGAATGGTGGATTACTCGTCGGCGTCGAACTCGCGTTCGCGGTGCTGCATCTGCGCCTTGAGGCGGGCGAGGATGGAGCTGTGCATCTGGCTGACGCGGGACTCGGAGAGGTCGAGGGTGGCGCCGATTTCCTTCATGGTCATTTCCTCGTAGTAGTAGAGGATGACGATGAGGCGCTCGGCGCGGCTGAGGCCCTTGGTGAGCAGGTTCTTCAGGTCACGGCGCTGGATCTCGCCGAGGGGATTGACCTGGGTGGTGTCTTCGAGCACATCGATCTCGAGGACATCGCGCGAGCCGTCGGACTGGTAACGCTCGCGGGAGAGTGAAGACATGCTGACGGCGCGGCCGTCCTTGAGGATCTTCTTGACCTCTTCGGCGTCGACACCGAGCTTGCGGGAGATTTCGTCCTGGGTGGCGGGGCGCCCCAGTTCGGCCTCGAGCGAGGCCTTGGCGCGCTCGACCTTGCTGGTGCGGCTGCGGACGATGCGGGGGACCCAGTCCATCGACCGGAGTTCGTCGAGGATGGCGCCGCGGATGCGCTGAGCGCAGTAGGTTTCGAACTTGACGCCGCGCTCGAGGTCGAAGCCGTCGATGGCGTCCATCAGGCCGAAGATGCCGACGGAGATGAGGTCATCGACATCGACCTCATCGGGCAGGCGCGTGTGCACTCGTTCGGCGTTGTAGCGCACGATCGGGCGGTACTTGACGATGAGGAAGTTGCGGAGTTCTTCGGTGGGGTTCGCCTGGTAAACGGTCCAGAGTTCGGTCTGGTCCATTTCCTCGTAGGGCTTCTGGAGCGCTTGAGGCTTTGGCTTGCGGGCTGCTGGTTTTCGAGATCCCCCGGCGGGGACGACGACCGGCGAGGCCTTCTTCGTCTTCGTTGCTGACACGGTCTTCTCCTTGACCTGACGAATTCGCGGCGTTGCTCCGAGCCCATCCTTGAGCGTCGGTGTATCGGACTATATCAAACGCTTTGCGAATCACAAAGAAAAAAGCGCAAGAATCGCGAGAGGTTTATGCCGCCTGCGACGCCTGCTCGGTTGAATCGGAAGACGCCGGTATCCGAGGCTTGGCGTCGAAGGTCGGGACGGGGTGATCGGACTTGTACTGTTCGATGCGCTCGCTGATCGCGACATTTGCCACCGCGGCCACGATGAGCCCCAAGATGTAGCAAACGATGAGCGCAAAAACTGCCGTCGAGAGGATGTCTGCCGTGGCGCGGTCGGCGGCGAGGCCTGAGATGAGCGCGATCGAGAAGGCGCTGAGGGCGAAACAGCTTGCGATGATGCGGGCTGGCGCTCGGCTGTCCACTGCTATCGGCCCTTTCCGGGGAAGGATGAACGATCCCGTGCGGACTTGATCGGCTCGATTTTGCGAGCGGTTCATTCGGCGCGGGAGACAGGGTGCTTAATTTCGACGCAGGAGGCGGCGCAGACCTCGCCGGCGGCGCTCGAGGCGCTGGGGCGAGAGGGTGAGGCGAGCGATGAACTCGGCGATGGCCTGTGTGTCGCGGGTGGCGAGGGCTTTGGGATCGACGATCGCGTAGGGCTTGCGAGCCCGCACGGCCTGGAACACGGTGCGGTCGCGACGGATGAAGCCGGCGCTGGCGAGGTCGGTGCGGAGGAACTTCTGCGCGACCGAGGCGATGCGGGTCTGGATGGCGATGGCCTCGCGTTCGTCGAAGGCCATGTTCACCAGGACCGCGAGGTCAGCCATGGGCGGGAGGGTCTGCTCTTCGCGCTCGCGCCGGGCCACGATGCACTTGATCAGGCTGTAGGCGTCGGTGATGGCGGTGGGTTCGGGGGTGGTCACGACGATGCTCAGGTCGGCGGCGTCGATGAACATCTGGACCTTCGGGCAGATGCCCGCGCCGCAGTCCACGAGCACCAGTTCGGTGTCGGACTGCATGCGGTTGATGGCCTGCAGAAGGATGGACCGCTCATTGGGGGTGAGGTCGGCGAGGCGGGCGATGCCGGAGCCGCCGGGGACGAGGTCAAAGCCGCCGTTGGTGCGGAGGGTGATGTCTTCGAGGGATTTCGCGCCGGCGATGACATGGCCGAGGTGCCCGTTGGGTCGCACGCCGCAGAGCACATCGGCGTTGGCCATGCCGAGGTCGCCGTCGATGACGGTGACGCGGATGCCGCGCTGCGCGAGGAGGGTGGCAACGGAGAGGCAGATGTTGGTTTTGCCGACGCCGCCCTTGCCGGACGCGAAGGCGACCATGGGCGGGAGCGGCTGACGATCGGCTGGCGCGAGCGGATCCTCTTCGGCCGCTTCGGTGGGCTGCTGAGATTGCACGCTGGCGATGAGGGCGCGGAGGCGGGTGGCCTGATCGTCGTTGCCCCGGATCGCCGCGGCTTCGGCGTCGAAGCGATCGAGTTCGGTGTGGTTGGCGGGGGCTTTCATCGGGCCACCCCCCCATCGACGACGAGGCGTGCGATGCGATCGGCGTTGCCGAGTTCGATCTGGTCGGGCACCTCCTGGCCGGTGGTCACGAAGCTGAGCCTCGCGTTCAGGCGGCGGAGCGTGTTGACCACGAGACCGACGCTGACGGCTTCGTCAAGCTTGGTGAAGATGACATGGTCGGGCTGGATATCGACGAACTTGGCGGCGGCTTCGGCGAGGACGCGCTCGCTGTGGGTGGACGAGAGCACGAGGTGGGTCTGGTGCGGGTTCGCGGCATCGACGAGCTGGCGCAGTTCATCGATCTTGCCGACGTCGCGCTGCGAACGCCCGGCAGTGTCGATGAGAATGACATCGCAGTCGCTGAGCTGTTCGCAGGCCTGACGCATGTCGGCGGGGGTCAGCGCGACCTTGAGGGGGAGGCCGATGATGTTGGCGTAGGTGCGGAGCTGGTCGACGGCGGCGATGCGGTAGGTATCGCAGGTGACGAGACCGACTTTCTTGCCACGCCGGAGCTTGTAGGTGGCGGCGAGCTTGGCGAGTGTCGTGGTCTTGCCGACGCCGGTCGGGCCGATCAGCGCGAGCGTCAGCGGACGCCCGTCTTCCTGTTGCCCGGCGGGCGGGAGCGAGCGGGAGACGGGGATGTGGGCGGCGAGATGGCGAAGGATGGACTGGCGGACGATGTCCGGGGAGGCGAGTTCATCGCGGTTGAGTTCTTCGCGGACGACGGTCGAGATTTCGTCGGCGAGTTCGGCGGCGAGTTCGTTCTCGATGAGTTTGGCGTAGAGGTCGGTCAGGGCATCCTGCTGGGTGCCGACGCCGCCGACTCGTGAGCTCTGCAGGACTTGGGTGACCATGCGTCGGAGGGCGGCGAGTTCGGCCTCGATGGCGCTGGGCTGGGCCTGCGGTGTGGTTGGAGCCGGCGCTTCCATATGTGGTTTGGGTTGCGGACGCGTCGGCTGCGGATGCGACGCCTCGCTTCGCGGCTGATCCCGAGGTTCGATCCGCTCGCGTGACTCCTGCTGACGCATGGAAGGACGGGAAGGGACGAAATCATCGTCCATGGGCAGCGCTTCGACCTGTGCGGTCTCGCGCAGGCGGCGTTCGGGCGAGGGCTGCGGGCGGGTGCGTTCGGCAGCGGCCGGTTCTTCACGCCGGGTGCGCCGAGAGGCGAGCGCAGCCAGCGGGTCGAGCGGATCGAGGTCGGACGAGGCCGCTCTGGTTGGCGTGGCGACGGACGCCGCGTTGTTCGCGACGGCGGTGGTTCGAGCGTATTCGAGCAGTTCTCGCCGGGTCGCGCGTCGCTCGGCGGATGGCTCGGGCGTGTGCTGCCTCGGGCGTTCGGACGCGGCTCGCTCACGCTGCGCGTTTCTGGACTGCACCGAACGCGCCACGGATGCGTCGGCGGTGGCGGTGATTTCGGTCACGGTGTGCGCACCGATGCCGAAGACTCCGCCGACTTTGTGTGTTTTGGTGTGCAGAATGACCGCGTTGGGTCCGAGCTCACGCTTGACCAGCGCGAGCGCCTCGTTCACGGTCTTCCCGCGAAAGGTCTTGATCGCCATACGCCCTCCAGGCTGCGGCAGCGTCGCATCCTGCGACGCCTGGTTCAGTTGAAACCGCGTGCAACATACAGGACTCTCGCAGAGGAGTCAGGAGAAAAGTTCAAAATTTTTTGATCAATTTTCTGTCGGCGGGTGGGCGTGCGGTCAGGAAGCGACCGCTGTCTGGCGTGCGACCTCGGGAGGGAGCGTGACCAGACCGACGGACTCGACCTCGATGCCGCTGACGATTTCGTTGTAGCCGAGGACGGCGACACCCGGAACATGGGGATCGAGGATGGTGCGGATCTGCGCGCGAACCTGCGGGGAGGCGATGACGACCGGCGGATGCCCGGCGCCGGTGATCTTGGCGAGTTCGTCGCTGACGCGTCGAGCGAGCAGGGAGGCGACTCCGGCGGGGATGGACAGGGTGGTGCCGGCGGAGCCGCGATCGATGTAGGCGGCGACGGCGTCTTCGAAGGATGGATCGAGCGTGACGCAGACGAGGCGCATGACCGGCTTGCCACCGGAAAATTCTTCCGAGGGAGCGGCGTAGAGGTTGCAGATGGAGCGCCGGAGGGCGTTGCGGACATACTCGACGAGCACATCGGGGTCTTTGGTCTTGCGTGACCAGTCGCCGAGGGTTTCGAGGATGGTTTCCATGTCGCGGATCGGGACGCGCTCGCGGAGGAGGGCCTGCAGGACTTTCTGGATCTCACCGGGGCTGATGATCTCGGGGACCACTTCCTCGACCAGTTTGGGCGCGTGCTGCTTGAGCTGCTCGATGAGGTTGTTGACCTCCTCGCGGGTGAGCAGTTCCTCGGCGTGGGACTTGACGAGTTCGGCGATGTGGGTGGTCAGAACGCTGGTGGCGTCGACCACGGTGTAGTTCATGATCTCGGCGCGTTCCTTGAGGTTGGTTTCGATCCACCAGGCGTCGAGTCCGAAGGCGGGCTCGCGGGTGGGCGTGCCCTGGATCTTGCCGGTGGTGATGCCCGAATCCATGGCGAGGAGCATGCCGGGGACGACCTCTCCTTCGGCGACGACATTGCCGCGGATCTTGACGCGGTAGGTGTTGGGCTGGAGGGTCATGTTGTCGCGGATGCGGACGGGCGGCATCACGAGACCGACTTCGGCGGCGATCTGTCGCCGGATGGCGCTGATGCGGTCGAGCAGGTCGCCGCCTTGCTTGACATCAACGAGCGAGACGAGGCCGTAGCCGACTTCGAGCTCGAGGGTGTCGACCTTGAGCAGGTCCTCGACCTGCGGGGTTTGGGGACCGGCCTGCTCGGCTTCGGCATCGGCGGATTGCTTGCGGGCCTGCTCGACGATGGCGGTCTGCTCGGTCTTGTAGGTGAAGAAGCCGACGGTTGCCAGAACGATCGCGATGACGATGAGCGGGATGGTGGGGAGCGGGGTCATGGCCATCAGGAGCAGGAAGCCGGAGGTGATGAAGATGGCGGTGGGGCGCGAGGACATCTGGCCCATGAGTTCGTTGCCGAGGTTCTGCTTGGAGCCCGAGCGGGTGACGATGAGTGCGGCGGCGATGGCGATGACGAACGAGGGGATCTGGGAGGCGATACCGTCGCCGATGGTGAGGATGGTGAAGGTCTCGGCGGTCTGGGCGGCGCTCCAGCCGTCCTTCTCGATGATGCCGACGGCGAAACCGCCGAGGATGTTGACGACGGTGATGATGATGCCGGCGATGGCGTCGCCGCGGACGAACTTGGAGGCACCGTCCATCGCGCCGAAGAAGTCCGCTTCGTGGGCCACGCGTTCGCGCCGGGCACGGGCCTCTGCCTCGGAGATGATGCCGGCGTTGAGGTCGGCGTCGATGGCCATCTGCTTGCCGGGCATGGCGTCGAGGGTGAAGCGTGCGGCGACTTCGGCGATGCGGGTCGCGCCCTTGGTGATGACGACGAACTGCACGACGACCAGGATGATGAAGATGATGACGCCGACAAACAGCGAGCCGCCGGCGACGAAGGTGCCGAAGGCGCTGATGACTTTTCCGGCTACCCCCACCGCTTCCTCGGGGGTCGCGGCGTCGGCGGTGAGGATCAGGCGGGTGGATGCGATGTTGAGGACGAGACGGAGTAGCGTGGTGGCAAGCAGGAGCGATGGGAAGACGCTGAAATCCAGCGGCTCTTCCATGTACATGGTGGTGAGCAGCATGATGATCGCGACGGCGAGGTTGATCGCGATCAGGATGTCCATCGCCAGCGGGGGCAGCGGGACGAGCAGCACGCCGAGGAGGGAGACGAAGGCGAGGGGGATGATCAGCGAGCGGTACTTCTGGACCGCGTTGACCCAGCCGGGGTTCGGCTTGTCCATGGAAAGGAAGGCCATGGTCAGGCCCCCTTCCGGTTAGAGATGGACGGTGCGCTGGTCATCAGGAGGCCATCCTCCCGTCGAGGCGGTAGACATAGGCGAGGACTTCGGCGACGGCCTCGAAGTGCTCGGGGTGGATCTGCTGGCCGACCTCGACATTGTGGTAGAGGGCGCGGGCGAGGGGCGGGCGTTCGACGATGGGGACGCCGGCGGTGGTGGCGATCTGGCGGATGCGCATGGCCATGTAGTCGCCGCCCTTGGCGATGACTCTCGGGGCGTCCATGGTGTCCTTGTCGTATCGGAGGGCGACGGCGTAGTGCGTGGGGTTGGTGACGATCACATCGGCCTTGGGGACATCCATCTGAAGGCGCTGCATGGCGATCTCACGGCCCATGCGGAGGCGCTTGGCTTTCTGCTCCATGTCGCCTTCCATGGACTTGCGCTCGTCCTTGACCTCGTGCTTGGTCATCTTGAGGTCCTGGGTGCGCTGCCACTTCTGGTAGGCGAAGTCGGCGATCCCAAGGATGAGCAGCATGAGCAGGGCCCACATCGCGACGCGCAGGATGATCTCCCCGGTCACGATGACGGATTCCAGCACGGTGAGCGAAGGCAGACCTGCGATGAGCTCACGCTCGAACTGCACGGCGATGTAGCCGATGCCCCCGACGAGCACGAACTTGAGCAGGTCGAGACCGCCCTTGATGATGCTGCGCTTGGAGAACAACCGCTTGAGGCCTTTGAGCGGGTTGATCTTCTCGAGTTTGGGCTCGAGGGCTTTGGGCGAGAGCAGGAACCCGATCTGCAGGAAGTGCGAGAGCCAGGCGACAAGGAGCATCACGCCCATGAACGGGGCGACGATCAGAGCGAACTCGTAGGAGGTGCCGATGAGGTCCTGCACGACATCACCGACGAGCAGCGAGGAGGCGACCTGCTCCGGGGCGAGGTTGTGGCGGGTGATGGAGAGCGTCCGCATGAGCGTGCTCTGAGCGAAGGCAACCATGAGGATGACCGCGCCGATCATGAGGATCGCGGCGGCGAGGTCCTGGCTCTTGCCCACCTGCCCCTTTTCGCGCGCGTCGGAGAGGCGCTTGCTGGTGGGTTGCTCTGTTTTTTCGCCCATGTCTTCAGCCACGGCTGCGCCTCCTTTCCGATCTCAGAGTGACCACGCCCAGTCCTGCATGATCTGCAGTCCGGCCTCGACCTCGAAGCCGATGGCCTCGCCGATGAAGTAGATGCTGCCCACGAGTGTGACCAGGCCGATGATGATCTTGATGGGGAAGCCGAAGCTCATGATGTTGAGCGTTGGGACGGTCTTCATCAGGAAGCCGAGGATGAGCGTCTCGACGAAGATGATGGCCATCACGGGCATCGCGACGCGGAAGGCGAGCTCGAAACCGGACGCGACCAGACCCACGATGAGGTCCATCGGGGTGTCTGCGAGCGCGAACCCGCCGGGTTCGACGAAGTAAAAGGTCTGCGCGAGAGCATCAAAGAGGATCGTGAGCCCATCCATCATGAAGAAGGTGCAGATGGCGATGATGAAGAGGAGCTGGCCGATGCTGTCGCCCTCGATGTCGATGCCGGGATTCACGAGCTGAGCCAGGCCGAGGCCCATCTGCTGGCCCATGAGCAGGCCCCCGAGCTGGACCGAGAAGAGGGGGATCGCCGCGAGCAACCCGAGAAGGGCCCCCACGGTCATCTCGGTAAGGATCAGCGGCGCCATCAGCCAGAAATCCAGGGGCTGTCCGATCAGGTGATCGGTGTTGGAGATGGGGTAGAGGGCGATGGCGAGCATGACGACCAGCAGCGCCCGGACGCGCATGGGCACTGATGCACTCGAGAGCAGCGGCGTGAAGATGAACACACCGCCGATGCGTGCGAGCACGACGACGAACGCGGGGGCGTGGGGCAGGATGGCGTCGAGTATCGGCAACGATTTTCCCGCCGGGCACCGGCCCGGCACAGAAGGTTCAGGTGTGGCTAGAAGAGGCGGAACATGTCCACGCAGAATTCGGCGAGCTTCATGATGATCCATGGCATGAGGATCACCGCGACGAGGCACATCACAAAGATTTTGGGAACCAGTGAGAGGGTCTGTTCCTGGATCTGGGTCACGGACTGAAAGATGCTGATGATCAGGCCGATGACCACGCCGGCGACCAGGATGGGCGCGGAAACCTTGAGGGCGACCATGATCGCGTTCTGCACCAGATCGACTGCCGCATCATCGATCATTGCACGGCTCCTAGACCACACCCGTCGACGCGATCAGCGGCGCTTGGTGTATGAGTGCGAATGTAGCGGTCTCCACGGGTGCGACGCTCTGCATGAGGCTGCCCACGATGAGCGCCCACCCGTCAACCAGGATGAACAGCAGGATCTTGAAGGGCAACGACACCAGCACGGGCGGGAGCATCATCATGCTCATGGAGATGAGCAGACTCGCGACGACCATATCGATGACCAGGAAAGGCAGGTAGATCCGGAAGCCCATGAGAAACGCGATCTTGAGTTCGCTGAGCATGTACGCGGGGATCAGCGTGATCATGTCCACATCGGCTCGCGTGAGGTTCTGCGGCTCGGTGATGGGCTCGCCGGTTCGGTACTCCATGAGCATGAACACGGCCGACCAGTTGTCGGACTCCTCGATCTGGGCGAACATGAAATCCCGCAGGGGCTGCTTGGCCTTCTCCCACATCTCGACCTGGTTCTGGATCTCACCATTCTGGTACGGGACAAGGGCTTCGTCGTAGATGCGGTCGATCGTGGGCGCCATGACGATGAAAGTCATGAAGAGCGAGAGCGCCAGCAGCACCTGAGAAGGAGGCAGCGACTGCGTGCCCAGGGCCTGCTTCAGCAACCCGAGCACGATGATGAAGCGAATGAAGCAGGTGCACATGATCATGATCGCCGGCACCAGCGAGAGCACCGTCAGCAGGACCATGATGTTGAGAGCGCCGCTCAGGCCGCCCTCGAAGCCCGGGATCGCCTCGGCGGAGTCTTCGAGCATGCCGATCGGGTTGAACGAACTCCCCGGTGTGGCCGGCGCTTCCGTCGAAAGCGCGCCGGGCATGGGAGGGAGTCGATCGATCTCGCCCATGCTCTGCCCGAGCGCAGAGGGCGAAACCACACCGATCGCGAATGCGATCAGGATTGAGAACCAGATCCGGATGTTCACGAGCCGTACTCCCGCAGGCGGTTGATGCGCGAGCGAAGCTCATCTTCTCCAGTGCGAGGCAGCGTGTGCGGCTTATCCTCGTAGTAGCCGCTGTACCGGGTGTACGACGGATCGGGCTCGTCGATGTCGGTTTCGACCGGGCGACGCAGACGCACGGGCGCGGACTCCGCGGCCGGGTCGAGATCACCGATGGTGGCGGGGTCTCGCTCGAACTGCTTGAGCATGCTGCCGAATTTCGCACCCAGACTTTCGCCACTGTCGTCCTTGGCCTTGCGGATGATCGACGCGACCTCCTCGGGATCGCTGAGTTCGGCAAGGGTGTGGAAACCAGCGTTGGTCTGGCTGAGCAGCAGCACGCGCTGGTCGAGTTGGAGCAGCACGAGCGTCATGCCGCGGCTGACGGGGTAGCGTCCGAGCACGAAAAGCACACCGGACGGCGCTTTGCCGCCCGCGCCGAGTTGTGCCCGCAGGCCACCGGTCGATCCGGAGAATTTCACGAGGACGAAGCGGAGGATGAGGATCAGGCCGAGCACGACGGCGAGCGCACCGCCCGTGCGAGCGATGCCGCGGAGGCCGGACTGTGGCGATGCGTCAGCTTCACCACCGGAGGCAGAGAGGGAGCCCTGGCCGAGCGGAGTGCGTTCGATGGCAGGGAGCGGCGTCGCGGCTAGCGAACGGGATTCGCTTTCACCACCGGAGGATGGCTGCGACCCGGACGGCTGCGGGGCGGCATCGGGCTCAACATCCGAGTGCGGGGGCACCGAAGCGGCCGGGTTCGCCTCCGATGCCTGCGATGCGATCGACGGCTCCAGCGACGACTCTGATTCTGGCTGGGCCGTGGCATCCGCAGCGCCGGGCACCACGGCCGGTGCCGCAGGTTCAGCCGCCGCGCCAGCCGGCCCGACTGCTTCCAGCAGCGGCGGATCAGCACGCAATGCGGTTTCGGGCAGCTCGACGGTGACCCACGGTTCGACGGAAACCGGGCCGTTGGTGTGGATGGTCGATTCCTGTGCGTGCGAAACCGAAGAGGCGATCAGCAGCACAGCGAGCGATGCGGGGAAAGCATTGAGCATGGTGGCCATCCTGGCGGGTCACGCTGGGCATCCTGCCCGGCGGGTGTGAACTGGAATCAGGCGGACAGGGCGTCGGAAGCGATCTGGCGCGCGGCGGCCTCGGCTCCGGCAAGGATCTCACTGATGCGGACACAGAAGTTCTCGTTGAGCACGAGCACCTCGCCACGCGCGATGTGACGGCCGTTGACGTAGATGTCCACGGGGTCACCGGCGAGCTTGTCGAGTTCGACAACGGCGCCCTCGGAAAGGCGGAGCACATCGTCGACCACCATGCGGGTGCGACCGAGCTCGATCTTCACATCGAGATTGACATCCTTGAGCAGCGCGAGCCCCTCGGGGATTTCCGAGGAAGAGCCGAGCGAAAAGCTGGGCAGATCGAAGCCCGAGGATCCCTCGGAGACCGGCTTCGGAGCTGGTGACGGCGCGGCTTGGGGCGTGGCACCGGCCGGCCGTTCACCCGACGAGCCGGATGCGTCGCCCTTGAGCATATTGAGCGCGGCCTGTGCAGCGGCGAGGGCATCGGCCGCCTGCTGCTCCTTGGGGCTCTCGGGTGCCGTTTGCTCGGCACTGGGCTGGGTTTCTTCCGCTCCGGAATCATCCGGCTGCGCGGCTGCCTGATCTTCCTCGGCCATCCTGGCCTCCCGTCTCCCAAGGGAGTCTCAGGGCGCTACTCCAGCGCCCGACCCGGTATCTATCGTTCAGGTCGGGCCGATCCCCACAGCAATCCGCGCAGATTTTTCCTGTGCCGCGCGGAGATGGCCCCGTCAGCGCAATTCGTGCGCAGGCAGAGACGCCAAGGAAGTCGGCGGCTGGCTCAATAGTCGGCCGGGAAGCCCATGCACTTGGGGATCAGCACGGTGTTGACGATTTCGTTGCCTTCACCGTCTTCGGGGAAGATCGAGTGCAGGAACTCGGTCACTTGGCGGGTCAGGGTCTCGAGACCGGGCTCGGCAAAGAAACTGTGCTCGGCGGCGGCAAAGATGCGGGAAATTCCCGTCCGGATCGAGGCCATGCGGCTGTCCATCACCCCCTGGACCGTCTCGCGGTGGCGCTCTTGG
>CAZIXS010000088.1:0-11780 GCA_964543335.1 uncultured Phycisphaeraceae bacterium
GAACAGGTACACACCTGCCTTCACCATCGTCGCCGAGTGCAGGTACGCCGAGACCGGGGTGGGCGCCGCCATCGCGCCCGGGAGCCAGAAGTGCAGAGGCCACTGGGCGGACTTGGCAGCAGCACCGACGAAGATCAGGAAGAAGGCGGCGGTGAGCAGGCCGCCATCCACGCCGGGCATCGCAGAAATCGGCGCGGTCAACGCCGAGAACGACCATTCGCCGGTCGCCGCCCCGAGGGTCATGAGCCCGCCGAGAAGGATCAGCCCGCCCATTCCGGTCGTGCACAGAGCTTGCAGCGCGAGTTTCAGGGACTTGGGGTCTTCGCGGTACCACCCGATCAGCAGGAACGACGAGATGCTGGTGAGTTCCCAGAACAGGAACATGCCAAGGAAACTGTCAGAAAGCACCACGCCCAGCATGGCCGTCGCGAACAGGCCCAGGGTTGGGTAGAAGCGCCACAGCGACTCTTCATCGCGCCCGAAGTAGCCCCGGGCGTAGAGCACGATGAGGCAGCCGATCACCGAGACGAGCAGGGCGAAGAACGCGCCAAGCGGGTCGGCGTTCATGGACAGGCTCATGTTCAATGATGGGGCGAAAGGGATGGAAACGGAGCCCGAGTCCAAGCCACGCTGAGCGATCCAGCCGAGCACAATGCCCGCAGAGGCCGCTGGCCCCGCGAGCATCGTGAGTACGCGGGCGGTGACCGCCGGCTTGGGCAGCAGCATGGTGACGATGCCGGCGAGGACCGGCGCGAACACCGCGAGCAGCAGCGACATGTCTGGCATGGCGAAGGTCTCGTCTGAAGTGCGCCAGAGTCGGCGCACGGATGGAGTGAATGGGGCGCAGCCCCGTACCCGGTGCCTATCGGACAATAATCCGAGTCAGGCGCGGGAGAATGAGGGGTGTCCCTTGAATAACTCCATCGGACCTTCGGGTGGGCTTTGGTGAACCGCGGGGTCAGCTTTCCTTGGAGCGGTCCTCACCGGATCGGACGATGCCGAGTTTGAAGAGGATGGGGCCGACCAGTTCATTGATGGCGATCGATGATAAAAGGATATTGAACACCTTTTCAGCGAAGGAGAAATCGCTGAATTGCTCGTTCACCACGATCGCGAGTGCGAGCGAAACACCTGCCTGAGGCACAAAGGCGGTCCAGATCCACCTGGAAGCGGGAGGCTCCATCCCGCTCACTTTGCAGCCCAGTCCGGTTCCGGCCCAGATCGCGCCGAGCCGCAGGGTGACCAGCAGGACCACGAAAACCCAGACCCCGCCAAGCACGCTCGGATCGACCTTGGTCCCGGCCACGGCGAAGAAGAGCGCGTACACCGGCACGGAAAGCTCTTCGATGGTGTGGAAGACATCCTCGGTGACGGTCCGGAACAGGTTGGACATCACCAGACCGGCCGTGAGGCCGACGATCAGGGTCTTCAGGCCGAGCTCTTTGGAGATCAGCGCCACAGCGAAGGAGCCCAGGACAAGGACGATGGGCAGGTAGGAATTCACCTTGCGGACATAAAGAGCAAGCAATCCGCCCACCAGGATGCCGGCGAGGATAGACCCGCCGAGTTGCCGGGTCAGCTTGTTGGCGATGGAACTCTGCTGATTCGATCCTGCCTGCAACTCTCCGCTCTGGATGTCTTCTGCGATTTCCTGCGCCAGCAGGACTTCCTGCTCCGTGATCTCATCGGATTCCGCCGCGTCCTGCAGCGTCGGCGGAGGGTCCAATGAAAGCGTTTCGGCGGCGTTCTGCTTGGCGTTGTTCGCAGCCGCAGACGCGAGGGTGAGCGTGATCGCGAACACGATGATCAGCAGGAGGTCTTTGCAGACCGTGACGGACAGGGCGGTGCGAGCCATCGGACCGTCGGCCTTGGTCTCACTGAGCAGGGCCATGACCACGGCAGGGGGAGTTTGCCGTGGCTACAACCGCGATGACCGTCGCGACGAGGATGACCGTGGTCAGCCCACCGTATTCAGCGAGGGCTCCGCTCCCATTGAGCAGCACGGTCATCAGCGCCCCGACCACGATCAAAACGAGTGTGAACTCGAAAGTCAGGATGAGTGAAATGGAGCGGAACGCCTTGCGCACATAGGAAAGCCGAATCTCGCCGCCCGCCGTCAGGGCGATGAGCGCGATCGCAAGGTCGTTGACGAGTTGAAGATTATTCTGCTGGTCCTTGCTGATCAGCCAAGTGCCGTCCTCGCCCACGATCCACGCCCCGATCCCCGGACCGGCGAGGATGCCGAACACCAGATAGCCGGTGATCTTGCTGAACCCGAAGTTGGCAAGGACCTTGCCGAGCAGCCACGCCCCGAGAAGCAGCACGCCCAGCGCGGTCCCTGTTTCGAGCAGGGCGTTCGTGGGCCGATCGAAGCTGAGCCCGAGCGGATCGACCAGGTCAGTCCCCTGCGCGTCCGGTGTCAGGAGTCTGGCCACGATAGCCAGCGCGACCAGAGCGAGGATCGCGGCGAGTTTGGTCAGGGAAGACTTCATGCCGGTGCCGCCTCGGTTCTCTCGGGTGCACGATCAGAGCCAAAGTCCTCCGCACGCCGCGATCCTCGGGCGGCGAGCAGGGGCAGCAGCTCCGAGAGCAACCCGGTCAAAACCACAATCGTCAGCATGCGCTGATTGAATGAGGACGGCTCGAGCACGACCAGTCCGACGGCGAGCGCGAGCACGATCGGGCTCTGGCGAGCAGCGCCCAGATAGAGCGGCGATCGGGATGGCAGTTGGTCTCCCTCTGCAGTGTGCAATCGGAGAATGGCCACCCGAGCGAGCGTCGGCTTGATCAGGATTCTCAGCATGGCGATCGCCAGCGCGATGCCCAATCCGGCGATGCCGATGCGCGGGTCGAGGAGAATGCCCGCGAGCAGAGCGAACATATTGGCGACCGTGAACTCGGCCTTGAGGATGAATTTCTCGAAGCTCTCGAGCTTGGGGCCTCGGATGTTCACGATGGCAACGCCGGTGAGCATGGCCGCGAAGACAGGTGGCAGATCCAGCTGCGTGGCAACACCAGCCACGAACACCACGATGCCCAAGAACACCACCAACTGATGGCCCCGGTCCTTCCCGGCGATTCCGATGGCGTATCGCCCGAGCATGCCCAGAAGAATCGCCAGAATGACGGTCACCGCGAGCCGGCCTGCCGCGCCGAGGAAGTCAAAGGTGAAGATCCCATCAGGCCCGCGCCCGGCCAGTTTGAAGCCCAGTCCGAACAGGGTCACCGCGAGGATGGTCGCAAGAGCGCCGGTTGTCCGGATGAAGGCATCGAGGCGATCATCGGTGGCGGTCGCGGAAGCCATGCGAAGCGAGCGTGTTTCCATCGACCAGCCGATCGCCCCCACACTGAGCAGCAGCCCGGCACGCCAGATGTCGGCAAGCGAGTCGGCATCGGTCCAGAGCCGCAGCCCCGCGAACGCGATGCCGCCGAAGATCAGGATGCTCGCCAGAGCATCGATACCCAAAACTTTCCAGACTTCAGCCGTCAGACTACGCACGACCTCCCAGCGCAGCTGCAGGCCGACCATGACGCCAATCCAACCAAGGCCGATCATGAGCAGCGGGGTGGATTCGAGCAGCGCCAGCGGGCTGACCAGAGATGCACCCTCTTCGGTGATCCCCAGAACCGGCAAAAGGTTGGGCCCGAGCAGCATGCCCGTCAGGATTGCGAGCCAGCCACCAGAGAGCAGCACGACCATCACCCGATTCCGACGCAGGCGATAGGCGAACCGACCCGACGACAGAAGCCCGATGGCAATCACGATCAGGATGGCGAGAAAGATTTCCATCGGGGTGGTGTCCGTGCGGCGCGTCTGGAGCGACGGGCGGTCTTACCGATCGTGGAGTACAGGGTCTGCCATTGTCCCGGAGGGGCCGCGGAGGATCCACCACAATCTGCAGATTTGTGGCGTACTCCGCCGCATTTGCGGTACGGGGTTCAGGAGAGCTTGGAACTGGACATGAAACGGTCGATCGGGACGGTGAAAGCGATCGGGCGTTCCTCGTCACTGAGTTCGTTCTGCAGAAACGAGAACACCTGATCGATCTCCCCGGCGGCCGTCACCGACAGCACCACGCGGCTGCCGGTCCGCTGCGGAATCATGGCAGCCAGGCCGCTGAAGATCGGCATCTCATCACGCAGCAGCGACATCAGACCCTTGGACTCAATGATCGTGCCCTGGATCCCCAGATCGAGCATGGCAGTGACCAGGTCATCGAGCATGCTCTGATTGGCGACGATCATGACCAGCAGCACCAGACGCATGGAATCCTCGCCCGCGTTGTTCGAGGGCGCCTGAGAATCGGCAGGTGGCCTGTTGTCCGGCAGGTCGGCGGCCGGCGGGGTGCTCGCCTCAGCCATGGCGACGGTCCTCTTCCACAAGGACCTTGTACAGATCCTCGGGGGAGTGAGCGTCACGCATCCTGTCGAGGGCTCCGGGGCCGCGACTGATGCGGGCCAGGCGAGCCAAGAGGCGGACATGGCTGAACGGGCGCTCGGCGCAGCCGAACATTCCGAACACGAGATCCGAAGGGGGATGGCTGTCCGAGCCGAAGTTCACACCCGGGCGGAGCAGCACCGGGACAACCACGGTGTTCTCGATCTCACTGAGCATGGCGTGCGGAAATGCGACCCCATCCGGAGTGCTGGTGGAGTGCCGACGCTCGCGATCTGCAAGCTCGGTGACCAGATCATCCTCGCTGATATGGGGAAGGACCTTCCGGGCGGTCTGAGCGAGGGTGCGGAGGACAGCGTCCTTGTCACCGGCATTGTCCAGGACCACGACGAGTTCGGGGTTCAGCAGCGGTTCGAGTCGCATGGGTCTCCTCTGGCTGCGGGCAAGATAGCAGGCGCGGGGGAGAACCGCGAATCGGGGAGAATTTGCCACATCTACCGGGAAAATGATGCCAGATCTCAGATCAGCGGTGGTAGTCTGAAAGCGATGGGCACCGCTTCCCAATGAGGTCGTGGGCAAGCGGCCAGGCCGCGATTGGCCTGAAGGAGGATCCGCGATGGAAGTCTTTGACAAAGTGATCGATCTCGTCGCCGCCAACTTCTTCTGGTTCGCGGTTCTCGTCGTCGTCGTCGTCTCGATCGTGGTCTCCGCGATTAAGGACATCATTCGCACCAAAGCCCGCGAGGCCTCCCGCCGCGAGATCGCGGCATACATCGCCGAAGGCAGCATGACCCCGGATCAGGGTGAGCGTCTCATGGTGGCAGAAAACAGCGCGGATCGCGTGTAAGACAGAGGGATAATCGACATGTTGCTAGACCTTATGAATTCAGCCCTTCCTCTCGCCCAATCCGCCGTCGAGTCTTCCGGCACACGCGTGATCAGCGACGAAGGCATCGAGAACTTCATCCCGATCGTGGCCATTGTCATGGGCTGCACCATCGGCATTGTGGGCATCATCGCCGGCGTGCTCTCCCACGGTCAACGCGAGAAGACCCGACGCGAGATCGCGGCCTATGTCGCCGAGGGGACCATCTCCGCAGAAGACGCTGAGCGCATGATCCGAGCTGGTTCTGCCGGGAAATGCAGCAAGAACTGAGCCATATTCAGTTTCGGCTTGGATTGTTCAGATCAGCACATCGACCAGCGAGCCGGTCGGTGCAAATCGCTGCACCTGATACGCGGTGACCACGCGTTGGTGCTGGGCCATGGCCGGGTTCGGAGCTGGGATGTCTCCGAGTTTGGGTCCCAGCCCGGTGTCAGCGGGGGCAGGTGCAGGAGCTTGCGCCTTTGGGCAGGTTTCGCCGTGTGTTTCTGTGACTGCCGAGGAGGAGCCGGTCTCGATTCGGTCCGGCTTGCGCTGGTTCTGTTTCTCCAGATAATCCGCATAAAGCAAAGGCCGGGCGGGCCCCGGTTCATAGCGGTCGCATACCTTGGGCGATTCGGGCTTCTTGCAGAGCGTCCTTGCGCAGTGCGCGGCGGGCTCCACGCATTGCCTGGCCGCCATCCGTAGAGGTGGCAGCGCGATCGGGCTGATCTGAGGATCGATACGCACGCATGAACAAGTGCGGCGCATGTGCCACCTCTCGAAGATCGGGCGGTGACCGATAACAGCAGGCCGAGCGGACTGGAATCGTTGATAGCGAGGTGACCGCGCATCGCGGTACGCTGCGGGTTGTTCGGGATGTTGCGTGCAGTCAACATCTCGGTGTTGCCCCTCCGCCGCGCGATCTTTGACCCTTTCCCATGAAAACTGCCAGACTCGACTACCCGCTCCCGGAACACCTCATCGCGACCGAGCCCGTGCTGCCGCGCGATGCATGCCGGTTGCTGGTGTGCTGGCGATCGCAGCCGGGCCGGGTGGAGCACCGCAGTTTCCGCGATCTCCCGGAATACCTGGAGGGCAACGACACGCTGGTGTTCAACACGACCAGCGTGCTCCGGGCCCGCTTGGTGGGAGTTCGGACCGACAGCGGTGGCCGGGTGGGCGGGCTGTTCCTCGGCGAGCGCGAATCCGGCGTCTGGCAGGTTATGCTCCGCTCCAACGGGAAGCTCCGCTCTGGCCAGCGCATCGCGCTGCTGGATGCTTCCGGAGCAGTCGGTGCCGAGTTGGAACTGCTCGATCGCGCGCCGGAGGGCTGGCTGGTGCGCGTACAGGGAGGAGGCCCCGTCGAGGTGCTCGAGCGAGTGGGCCGGGTTCCCCTGCCGCCTTACATCGACCGGGCGCGGGCGGAGGATGGGGCCGAGATCGAGCAGGAAGAAGACCTCGCTTGGTACCAGACCGTCTACGCCGACCCGACGAAGGCGGCCTCGGTCGCCGCGCCGACTGCCGGCCTGCACTTTACGGAAGAGCTGCTGGATCGGCTTCGAAGCATGGGGGTGTCGCGAGCGGATCTGGTGCTCCATGTCGGGGCGGGGACCTTCAAGCCCATCGAGGTCGAGGACCTCACGGAGCATCTCATGCACGAGGAGTTCTACGAGATCCCGAAGGCAGCGGCGGCCGAACTGGACGCGACAAGGCGACGCGCCGGCCGATGTGTCATGGTGGGGACCACGGCGGTCCGATCCGCGGAGAACCTCTCCGAGCGTGTCATGGAGAATGCCCTGAACGACGGCCTGAGCGGGGCAACCGATCTCTTCATCACCCCGGGATACCAATTCCGCTGGGTGGACGGGCTGATCACCAACTTCCACCTCCCCCGCTCCACGCTGCTGGCGCTCGTCGGCGCGCTGCTGGAAACCGGGTCTGGAGACGGCCTCGACCGGTTGCTGGAAATCTACCGCGAGGCGATCGCCGAGCGGTACCGGTTCTTCAGTTACGGCGATGCGATGCTCATCCTGCCCTGACTCCGAGATTGTGCTCGGCGTGCGGCGGTTGCTCCGATACCATGAGCGTCAGTGGGCGAATCACCACAGGATCGCCCGGTCACGCGATGGCGCGAAGGAGTCGGCAGGGATGCGGCTGAGCGGCCTGATCAAAGGTTTGAAAGTGCAAGTGCGTGCGGGAACGCGCAGCGGCGGTGATCCGCGCATCTGCGATTTCACCGAAGACAGCCGCACGGCGCTCCCCGGTTCGCTCTTCGTGGCTCGACGCGGGCTGGTAAGCGATGGACGCAGGTACATCAAAGACGCGGTGGACGCGGGCGCCGTGGCGGTGCTCACCGACGCGGAAGGTGCGCAGGATGTTCCCGCTCCGGTTGCCGCGGTCGTCACGGATGATCTTCCGCTCACGAGCGCGATCATGGCCGAGCGGTTCTTCGGCGATCCGTCGCAGAAACTCTGTATCGCGGCGGTGACCGGTACCAACGGCAAGACCACCACAGCGCATCTCGTGCGCGGGATTCTCAGCGCCTGCGGAGTGCGCTGCGGCCTGGTGGGATCGGTCGAGGTCGATGACGGTGCACAATCGTCGCCGGCGCTCCTCACTACCCCGACCAGTGCAGAGCTAAGCCAGGTCTTCTCCCAGATGCTCGAGCACGGCTGCACCGCAGCGGTCATCGAGGCCTCGAGCCACGCGATCCATCAGCGACGCGTCGCAGCGATCGATTTCGATGTCGCCGCGTTCACCAACCTCACTCAGGATCACCTCGATTACCACGGCACGATGGATCAGTACGCCTCGGCGAAGGCCGAACTGTTTTCATGGCTCAAGCCCTCGGCCCTCGCGGTGGTGAACGCCGAGGACGCCGCGCACGAGCGGATGCTCGCCGAGTGTGGGTCCCGGACGCTGCTCGCCTATCCGAGCGGACGCAGCGATCTGCGGGATGGCGAGGCAACGATTTTCGCGAAGGCGGAAGGCCGGCTGGGGACGAACATCCGCGCGATCGGTCCGTGGGGCGCTGTCCAAGGGCGAGTCGGTCTCATCGGTCCGTTCAACGGTGCGAACCTGCTGCTGGCGATCGCGATCGCGCACGAAATGGGGCTGGATGCTCGGGCGATCGAGTTGGCGCTGCCCGAACTGACGGCTCCTGCGGGGCGCCTGGAGGTGGTGTCGGGCCAGCAGGATCCGTTCTCTGTGATCGTGGACTTCGCGCACACGCCCGATGCGCTGCGCAACGCGATCGCTGCGGTACGTCCTTCGGTCGCAGTGGGCGCCACGCTGCGGGTCGTCTTCGGCTGCGGCGGCGATCGGGACCGCACCAAGCGACCCCTGATGGGCCGAGCGGTTTTCGAGGGGGCCGACGCGGTCTATGTGACCTCGGATAATCCACGCACCGAAAGCGCGAGCGCCATCATCGACGACATCCTCGCCGGGCTGAGCCCGGGCGATCGCCGAAGCGCAATTGTGCATGTGGACCGGCGAAAGGCGATCGAGGCCGCGGTGGGGGACCTGAAGCCTGGCGATGTGCTGCTGATCGCTGGCAAAGGGCATGAGCCCTATCAGTTGCTGCCGGACCCCACCATGCCGGGGGGCATCCGCAAAATCGAGTTCGACGATCGCGCCGAGGCGCGACGGGCGCTCGCACAGCGTGCACCGGAGATGGCCCGCTGATGTTCTGGACGCTCGAAAACTTCCGCAAAGTTCTCGCCGGAACGTGGTTGGCCAAGCCCGCCGAGCCGCTGCCTCACGGCATCGAGGGCGTATCGATCGATTCGCGCACCATCACGCCGGGGCAGGTGTTCTTCGCGCTCAAGGGTGAGACCCATGATGGACACCGCTTTGTGGAGCAGGTCGCGGCGGCGGGCGCATCCATCGTGATCCTGGAGGACCCCAACGCGATCGGCGGAGATTTCACCACACGGTTCCCCGGCGTCGCCGTGCTGCGCATCGCGGATACCCGGCGGGCGCTGGGTCAACTCGCGCTCGCCTACCGACGCAGCCTGGACTCGATGCGTGTCATCGCGGTCACCGGATCGAACGGCAAAACCACAACGGTGCGTCTGATCGATGCCGTCCTGAAAACGCGGTTCCGCGGGCGCGCGAGCATCAAGAGCTACAACAACGACATCGGTGTGCCGCTGACGATCTTCTCGGCCAAGCCGGGAGATCAGTACCTGGTGTGCGAGGTCGGCATGAACGCACCGGGCGAGATCGCGCCCCTCGCAAAGATGGCCGAGCCGGATGTCGGCGTGATTTCCTCGATCGGAAGGGCGCACATCGAGGCGTTCGACGATGAACTCGGGATCGTGCGGGAAAAGGCCTCGCTGCTGAGTTTCATCCGCCCGCACGGGTTGGCGGTCGCGACGGCGGACTGCCCCGCGCTCGATCCCTACCTGAGGCCAGTGCCCAATGTGGTGCTCTTCGGGCGATCGGAGCGCGCGGATCTTCGTTTGACAGGTTACGAGCACACGGGAGATCCGCCCTCGGGGCTGCGGTTCACGATCAACGATCGGGTGACGCACGAGGTGCCGATGATCGGCGAGCACAACGCCCTCAACGCCATTGCCGCCGTCGCGGTCGGGCGTCGGCTTGGCCTCGAAGAAGCTGAGATCAGCGAAGGCCTGTCGCACGCTGTGCCGGCAGAGATGCGCCTTCGACGCGAAGAGGTCGCCGGGCTGGCGCTGTTCAACGATTCGTACAACTCCAGTCCCGAGTCGGCGATGGCGGCGATCCGCACCTTCGCGGATCTCAGCCAGAACGCGCCGCGACGCGTGATCGTGCTGGGCGACATGCTCGAACAGGGTGCCCACGCCGAGCGGTCTCACCGAGAACTCGGGGAGAGTCTGGTCGAGTGGTTCGGCCCCTCGCGCCCGGGCCTTGACCTGCTGGTGACCGTTGGGGTGCACGCCGGGTTGGCGGCCGAGATCGTAGAGCGGGTCTGCCCACGAACCCGGATTGTGTCGCTCGAGCGAGCCGATGAGCCCGGGGTTGAGCGCATCTGCGGATTGCTCGAGCCGGGAGATGCTGTGCTTCTGAAGGGCTCGCGCGGGATCGGGCTGGACCGGATCGCCGCGGCGCTCGGTCGTTCGCCGGAGCCGGCGGGCCACTGATCACGCTTGACGCGTCTTGAAGCCGATGACCTGCAGAAGCGTCCGCCGCCACACTAGTGGCGGACGGTGTAGTCTTGGATCCGCATGATTTACTGGCTTCTCGAGCAACTCGGAGAATGGCTGACCAGGCAGGGCCTCTACCGCTATGTCATGGTGCTGGAGCAGCAGAACTTCCGGGTGTTCTGCTCGGCGATCATGAGCTTCGCGCTGGTGCTGCTGGCCGGGAAGCGGGTCATCCGCTGGCTGTCGCTGAAGAAGATCGGCGATTCGGCGGAGTTCAACCACGCCCAGTTGAACGAGATGATGAAGTCCAAGGCGAACACGCCGACCATGGGCGGGCTTCTGATCGCCGGAGCGATCCTGCTTTCAACCATCGTGTTCGGCGATCTCTCAAACGACTACATAAAACTGGGAATATTCGTCTTGGTGTACCACGCCGCCATCGGCGGGTTCGATGACTGGCTCAAGCTGACAGCGGCAAGCCGGGCGACGGGCTCGCGCCAGGGCCTGTATTCCTGGGAAAAGCTGGTTTGCCAACTCGGACTCGGGGTAGTGATCGCGATCTTTGCCTACTCCGCGGGTAACGCGGGCCAGGTCGCCTCAGGGGACGAAGCCCAGCGACTGGCGCATGTCCTGAATCTTCCGTTCCAGAAAACCTACGAGCCGCGAGGGTTCGCGGTAAACCCCAGCCTCATCTACCTCGCGCCTGTGGTCTATGTCGCCTTCATGACCATCTTCATGGCGGGCATGTCCAATGCCGTGAACATCACCGACGGCATGGACGGCCTGGCGGCCGGCATCGCGGCGATCGTGGGGGTCGGGATCGTCGTGCTCTGCCTCGTGGTGGGGACCGAGGCGGATGCACAGGTGCTGCTGGTGCCCTATGTCCCGGCGTCGGGGGAACTCGCGGTGCTGGGCGGAGCCATGGTGGGGGCGTGCTTGGGCTTCCTGTGGTGGAACTGCTCGCCGGCGTCGGTGTTCATGGGGGACACGGGCTCGCTCTGCCTGGGCGGACTGATCGGCTACATCGCGGTGGTGATCCGGATGGAATATGTCATCCTGCTCATGTGCGGGATCTACCTGTGGGAGATCCTGAGCGTGGTCATGCAGGTTGGGTATTTCAAGGCCACGAAGGGCAAGCGGATCTTCAAGTGCGCGCCCTACCATCACCACCTGCATATGTCAGGTTGGCCGGAACAGCGTATTGTGGCGAGATTCTGGATCCTGACGATCCTCCTGGCGGCGGTCGCGCTCGCCTCGCTCAAGCTTCGATAAGCCGTTTCGGCCCTGTGTTCGGTGTGTTCCGGGTTCGCGTCGTGCGCCCAGGGAGTCTGTGTGTCGGGATCCTCGTCTGCGAAACTCGAACCCGGCAAGCCCGGCTCGCCGGAAGGCATGA
>CAZIXS010000089.1:0-11601 GCA_964543335.1 uncultured Phycisphaeraceae bacterium
CTGGTCCATGAGCATCTCGTCGGAGAGGTACTCGGTGGCGATGGCCTTGGCTGCGGGATGCGTGAGCGTGTCGAGCAGCGCGACGACCTCGGCGAACATCTCGGCGGGGTCGCGCTGCGCGGAGGGCAGCAGGTCACGGAGCTGATCGGTGTTGGGTTCGATCGGGTCGATCTTGTGGATGATCAGCTGGAGCTCACCTTGATAGGGCTGGGTTTCGCCTTCGACCCAGACGAAGCCATCGGTGGGAAGGCGGCTGATGACGGACTCGTCGGCGCCCCACATGCGACCGGGCGCGGTGGCGGTCTTGTCACCCAGCAGGCAGCGGAGGTAGGGCTTGTCGTTGCGTGTGCGTCCGAGCTGGGCGTTGGAGATGCTGAACGCTCCGGAGAAGCGGGCGTTGGGCTGCAACTCGGCGATGAAGATGCGCTGCTGGGTCGTGTCGGTCATGGTGTTTCCTGGAGGGTCACGGATTCGCGAGTGCGGGCGTGTGCCGGTCGCGGACTGTAGCAGACCCGCGGAAACCGGGGTGAACACAGGCCGAGAGCGGATGTCTACGAGGGCTCTGCGGGGGTTTGGATCGGTGCGCCGCAGCGCGGGCAGGCGGTGTCTGCGGAGGTAGCGCGCCAGTGCCATCCGCACTCTGTGCAGAGGCCTCGGTGGGTTGAGCCGTCGTGGGCACCGGTGCCCTCGCCCCGCGCGCGCCTTCGCTGACGCTCGGTGGAGACCAGGCTGGGCATGAGCATGAGTGCAACGGCACCGATGATCGCGGCGCCGAGGGTCAGGATGACGATGGCGTGCCGGGGCACGATGAGCAGCCCAGCCATCACGACGAGGACCGCGAGGGAACTGCCGGCGACGAGGATGGCGGCCTGGGCCTTTGAGGTGATGCGCATCACGGTGCCTGCTCCTCTGTGGCGGCGTGGAGATCGCGGATGCGCCGGACTTCGTCGAGGCGCTCGGCGAGCACGCGCTCTGCCCCGTTGCTGGTTGGTTTGTAGTACTCGGGGGTTCGCCCGTGTTCATCGACGAGGAACCGTTGCGCGGAGACTGGGCCGATGGAGGATTTGTGCGGTGCGTCGTGGCTGTAGTGGTAGCCCTTGCCTTCGACTTGCGAGCCGACGCTCTCGGTTTTTCGCTTGTCGCGCAGATACAGCGGGATCTCGAGCGTGCGCCCTTTGCGGATATCGTCCATCGCAGCGTTGATCGCCATGTAGCTGGCGTTGCTCTTGGGCGCGAGCGCGAGGTAGATGGCGCACTGGCTGAGGGTGATGCGTGCTTCGGGCATGCCGATGCGCTCGGCGATGGACCAGCAGGAATCGGCGACGGAGATGGCGCGGGGGTCGGCGTTGCCGATGTCTTCGCTGGCGAGGATGGCGAGACGGCGCGCGATGAAGCGCGGGTCTTCGCCGGCCTCGAGCATGAGGCCGAGCCAGTAGACGGCGGCGTCGGGGTCTGAGCCGCGGATGGATTTGATGAGCGCGGAGGCGTGGTCGTAGTGCTGATCGCCTTTGGCGTCGTAGACGATGGCCTTCTGCTGGGCGGAGGCCTGGGCGGCTTCGAGATCGATGCGGATGGGGCCGGGCTGGCCATCGGCCTGTGCGGAGAGCACGGCGACTTCGAGGGCGTTGAGGGCTCGGCGGGCATCGCCATCGGAGACTTTGGCCCAGTGGGCGATGGCGTCCTCGTCGATGGTGAGTTCGAGGGTGCCGAAGCCGCGGTCGGGATCCTCGAGGGCTCGCCGGATGACGGATTCGACCTCGGGCGCGGCAAGGGGCTCGAGGCGGAAGACGGTGCTGCGGCTGACGAGGGCGGCGTTGACCGTGAACATGGGGTTCTCGGTGGTCGCGCCGATGAGGGTGAGGCGGCCTCGCTCGACATCGTCGAGCAGCGAGTCCTGCTGGCTCTTGGTGAAACGGTGGATTTCGTCGAGGAAGAGGACGATGGGGTCGCCGCCTTCGCTGATGCGGAGTTTGGACTCGTCCACGATCTCGCGGATGCGCTTCACGCCGATGGAGGCGGCGTTTTCGCGGACGAAGGGCCGCCCCGACTCGGCGGCGATGATCTCGGCGAGGGTGGTTTTCCCTGTTCCGGGTGGGCCATGAAGGATGATGGATGTGAGTCGTCCTGCGCTGATCATGCGCCGGAGCAGCGGCTGCGTCGGGCTGTCGGGGTCGCCGACGATGTGGGGCTGGCCGGCGAACTCGGCGAGGGACCGCGGGCGCATTCGGGCGGCGAGAGGCTGCACGGTGGCCAGTCGGGTTTCGCGTTGGGGGGCCCAGAGGTCGGACATTGGGGCATGGTATGCCGCCTTCCCGATCCGAACACGAACAAACCTGTTGCGGTGTGTTTGCCCATAGATTCGGATTCGGGGGGCGATCCGGCCGATGACGAACTCTTGAAGTGGAAGCGGCGTACGCTGTGGATCTGTCCGCCGCCGCGTTTGGCCCCGGATCGTGTTCTGATGGAGAGATATTGAATCTATGTGCGGAATCGTCGCCTATATCGGGACCAAACCGGCCAAGCCCATTCTTCTGGAAGGCCTGAAGCGACTGGAGTACCGGGGCTATGACTCGGCCGGCGTGGCGGTGCTGGATGGGGAACTGTCGGTCGCCCGGGCGGTCGGACGGGTCTCGGTGCTGGAGGACAAGCTTCAGCAGTCGGGCGGCTTCGATGGGACGCTGGGGATCGCGCACACTCGCTGGGCGACGCACGGCTCGGTGACCGAGCAGAACGCGCACCCGCACCGGGATGACCGGTCGGGGATCGCGCTGGTTCATAACGGGACGATCGAGAACTACGCGGCTCTACGGAAGTACCTCGAGGGCAAGGGGCATACCTTCCATTCGGAGACGGATACGGAAGTGCTGGCGATGCTGATCGGCGAGCTGTTCGATCCGGCGCGCGGGATTGATCTCGAGAAGGCGGTGCAGGCGTCGCTCAAGGAAGTGAGCGGCGCGTACGCGATCGCGGTGATCTGCGAGCAGGAGCCGGAGACGCTGGTCGTGGCGCGCAAGGGCTCGCCGCTGATCGTGGGCGTGGGCAACGGCGAGTTTATTGTGGGGTCGGACGCCGCGGCGATCATTGCGCACACGGCGCAGGCGATCACGCTTGACGACTACAACGTGGTGAAGATCACGCGCGACGGGTTCCGCACGAGCAACCTGGACAATGTGTCGCTGGACGCGAAGATCCAGCAGCTCGAGATCGATCTCGAAGAGATCGAGATGGGCACCTACTCGCACTACATGCAGAAGGAAATCTTCGAGCAGCCGACCTCGGTGCGGAACACGCTTCGCGGCCGGCTGGATCTGGCCGAGGGGCGGATCGTGCTGGGCGGGGTGTCGAACTTCGCCAAGGAACTGATCCGCTCGAAGCGGATCATCCTCGCGGCGCAGGGCACGGCACTGCACGCGGCGATGATCGGCGAGTACATGATCGAGGAGCTGGCGAAGATTCCGGCGGAGTGCGAGTATGCCTCGGAGTTCCGCTATCGCAACCCGATCATCGAAGAGGGCACGGTGGTGATCGCGGTTTCGCAGTCGGGCGAGACGATCGACACGCTGTACGCGCTGCAGGAGGCCACGGATCGCGGGGCGCTGACTCTGGGCGTGGTGAATGTGGTGGGTTCGACGATCGCGCGGGAGACCGATGCGGGCGTGTACCTGCGCGTGGGCCCGGAGATCGGTGTGGCTTCGACGAAGGCGTTCACGGGGCAGGTGGCGGTGCTCGCGATGCTGTCGCTGTTCCTCGCCCGCCGGCGCTTCATGAGCCCCGATGCCTCGACGCGCCTGCTCAAGGAACTGAACCAGATCCCCGAGAAGATCGAGCGGATCCTCACGCAGGACGCGGCGATCAAGGCGATCACGAGGAAATACATCAACCGCGAAAACTGGCTGTTCCTCGGACGCGGGGTGAACTACCCCACCGCTCTTGAGGGCGCGCTGAAGCTGAAGGAAATCTCGTACATCCACGCCGAGGGCATGCCCGCGGCGGAGATGAAGCACGGGCCGATCGCGCTGATCACCGACGGCATGCCGGTGGTGGTGATCGCCAACCGCGGCGCGCAGTACGAGAAGGTGCTGTCGAACATCGAGGAAGTGCGCTCGCGCGGCGGGCATGTGATCGCGATTGCCAACGATGGCGACGACCGGATTGGGAGCATCGCCGAGGATGTGATCTATGTGCCCGAGACGGCTGAACCGCTGAGCCCGATGCTGACGGTGATTCCGCTGCAACTCATGGCGTACCACGCGGCGGTGCTGCGTGGGCACGATGTCGATAAGCCGCGGAACCTGGCGAAGAGTGTGACGGTGGAGTGAGTTTCAGGGCTCCCGAAACTCTGCCCGCACCTCTCGCGTGAGGTGATATCTGCATATGGTCTGGTAGACCCGCGGTGAATCCACAGACCACCTCGGGATCTTTCTGAGACTGATTCTCAATACTGCTTGACCAGAATTATTCCAGACGGATAAACTATCGTGCTCATGGTGACCGCCCCGGGCGGCTCTACCTCTGCTCCCTCCAGTCTGACGCCTCCATGCCCACCGACTGCCAGTCCGACACCCCGCCACAGCATCTCGCCGTTCGGACGGTGCTGCGGATGCGCCGTGTGCTCTTGGCGTGCCTCGGTGTGATCTGCGTGGCGCTCGGTGCGATCGGGGTGATCGTGCCGGGGCTGCCGACGACCATCTTCCTCATCATCGCGACGGCCTGTTTCATGCGGAGCTGCCCTTGGCTGCAGCGGGTGCTGATCCAGAACCGGTTCTTCGGGCCATTCCTGAAGTACCTGGAACCCGGTGCGGCGATGCCCGTCCGGGCCAAGGTGCTCACGATCGGCGTGATGTGGGTGGCCATTGGCGTCAGCGTGGCACTGCTTTCGCACCAGCACTTGCCCATGCCGTGGGTTGGCGGCGCGATCGTGCTTGCCGGGCTGCTTGGGACGATCGGGGTTCTGCGTATCAGCGGTTCGCCGACGCAGCCCACCGCGGCCTGACCCGCCCCGCTATTTCACACGACATACTGCCCAACTCGATGGACTGCGATTCCCGTCGATTGTGATGGGTTTGGTATTTCTCCGACCCGCGGCTTCCTCCGGAAGGTCTCCTCGGGTTACGCTCATCCGAAGCCGGTCCTGCTGACCGGCTGCCACACACCTGGAGGATTGATCGATG
The DNA here is from genome assembly GCA_964543335.1 of uncultured Phycisphaeraceae bacterium. Classification (GTDB taxonomy): domain Bacteria; phylum Planctomycetota; class Phycisphaerae; order Phycisphaerales; family UBA1924; genus JANSXG01. The sequence continues at coordinate 5,172 of CAZIXS010000089.1, forward strand.
ACTCGCAGTTTCGCCCTTGTTGCCGCCCTTCTGTTCACTGTTCTGACCACTGCCCTGCTGCAGGGATGCGGGTCGTCGACGGCGAAGGCCGCGGGGACCTACGAACTGGACAAGGAGGCCATGAAGGCCTCGATGCAGGCCGAGATCGACAAGATCGAGGACGAGGGCGAGAAGATGATGGCGGGGATGATGATGGGCATGGTCGACGGCATGACCATGACCTTCGTCCTGAACGAAGATGGCACTGTGGACGCATCAACCACCGTGATGGGACAAGTCGATTCCGCCAAGGGCACCTGGACGCTGAAGGGGTCGACCATCACCTTCACGATGACTGAAACGGACGCTGGCGACCCGGAAACGATGACCGGTACCCTGAAGGGCGACAGCATTGAGCTCAACTCGCCCGACGAGGACGAAATGCCGTTCAACCTGGTGTTCAACAAGAAGAAGGCTTGAGGGACCGCCCGGATTCTTCTTGCCTCTTGCCGGGAAATCCGGGATACTCCGGGTTGCCTACCAGATGTCGTGGAGACGGCTGGTGGTGCATACCGTCCATGCTGCGGAGCGGCAGGGCGAACACGATGTGAGCCGGTCGAGCGCTGCTGGCCGGTGGATCGGGCGCGGCGGGCCTGGCTCGCCGCCTGACATGGAGGTCGCCCGCTGATGCGCCTATCCCGGATCACCCTCAACGGCTTCAAGTCGTTCGCGGATCGCACGGAATTCACCTTTGATGCCCCGGTCACCGGCGTGGTCGGTCCGAACGGGTGCGGCAAGTCGAACATCGTCGATGCGATCAAGTGGGTGCTCGGCGAGCGTTCGGCGAAGTCTCTGCGCGGCAAGGAGATGGCGGATGTCATCTTCGCCGGCAGCTCCGGACGCAAGCCGAGCGGCATGGCGAGCGTCGCGCTTTCGTTTGAGAACCCGATGCTCGACGGGGCCCAGGCCGAGCTGTTCGAGGCGGCGGAGCAGGTCCGGGCGATGAGCGCGGCCCTGCACTCGACGACCGCCGAGGAGCAGGACGAGGAGGGCGCGAGCGATGATCCGGCGGAGGTTGACGAAACCGCCCAGGCCATCGGTATTGATCGGCGTCGGCGAACTCGGTACCTGCCGATCGATGCAGAGGTGGTCGAAGTTGAACGCCGGCTGTACCGCGACGGCAAGAGCCAGTACCTGATCAACGGTCGAAACGCCCGGCTGAAGGACATCCGCGAACTGTTCATGGACACGGGTGTCGGCGCGGACGCCTACTCGATCATCGAGCAGGGGCGAGTCGATGCGATGCTGCTGGCCAACCCGGTCGAGCGCCGGACCTTCTTCGAGGAGGCGGCGGGGATCGCGCGGTTCAAGGCCCGGCGGATCGAGGCGCAGCGGAAGCTGGAACGGACCGAGACCAACCTCGTGCGGACGCGCGAGCAGCTCGAATCCACCGAGCGTCGGCTGCGGATCGTAAAGGGTCAGGCGGCCAAGGCGCGGCGCTTCATGGAACTCGATGTCGAGTTCAAGGCCCGCCGGCTGGCGCTGGCCTTTGAGCAGTACGACGATCTGCGTCAACGGCTCGACGGCCTGACCTCTCGCCTGCAATCGCTCGAGAAGGAGCGGAAAGCGGCAATCGCCGAGGTCACCGAACTCGAGGACGACAAGCAGAACAAAGAGATCGAGCGATCGAAGCTGCACCGCCTGCGCGAAGAGCAGGAACGCGAACTGACCGCGGCGACGCACCTTGCCCAGTCCGCGACGCAGCGGAAATCGATGGCCGAGCGATCGCTGCAGGAAGCCCGCCAGCAGATCGAGGCGGATGAGCACCGGATCACCGAACTGGCTGCGGACATCGAGCGTCTGACGGCCGAAGCGGCGCAGCAGGCGGAACTGGCGGCGACGCTGGCCGAGACGGTGAAGGAAAGCGAGCAGCAGCTCCAGTCCGTGGCCGAGCAGCGCGAGCGTGTGCAGTCCGAGCTTTCCGACCAGCGCCTGAAACTGTCGGAGCGGCGGTCGGCGGTGGCGAGCATCGATCGCGAGCGTGGATCGCTGAACGCGCGGCTGGAGGCCGATCGTCGGCGCATTGCTCAGCAGCAGGAACAACTGGATGCGCTCGACAGGCGCAGCGCGGCTTTCGCTGATGAGCGGACGCAGGTCGAGGCCGATCGCGAGTCGCTGAGCGCGGATGTTGCCAAACGGCGCTCCGTCGTGGATCAGCTTGAACAGTCGATCTCGAGCGCGGTGTCCTCCGCGACCTCACTCTCGGAAGACCAGCGTTCGCTTGCCACGACCCTGAGCGAGGCGGAGCAGCAACTGGCCCGTCTGGACTCACGGCGCACCACGCTGGACGAGATGGCGACGGCTCGTGTCGGCCTCGGCGAAGCGGTGCGGCAACTGCTGGAGCGGCGCGACGCGATCCGCGCTGGCGAGGCCCCCGAATCGCACGAGGGCGTGCTCGAGCACCTCATCGATCCACTGGCGGATCTGATCGAGGTGGATGCCACCGATGCTGTGGCGGTCGAGGCGGCGTTGGGGTCAACGCTGCAGGCGCTGGTTGTCGATCGGGCGTTCTCGCTGGCCGAGTGCACTGACCTGAGCGCCCTCCCGGGGCGGGTGACTTTCCTGCCCGTTGGGAGGGATGACGCGACTGAATCGCGGACCGATGCCGCGGCGAAACTGCTCTCTGACACGCCCGAGCATGTGGTGCCGCTGTTTGATCGGATCCGTTGTGACGAGCGGGTGACTTCGAGTGTGGCGCGGGTGCTGGGCAGCACCTATCTGGTGAAAGACCTGGACGCCGCGATCATGCTCAACGCCGGCCCGCTCTCGGGAGGGCGGTTTGTGACGCGCTCGGGCGAGATCCTGGAGCCGGACGGGCGGGTCATCGCGGGGCCACTGGGCACCGGGGCGGATTCGGACGAGGGCAGCGGTCTTCTGCAGCGGGCGAGCGAACTGAGCACGCTGACGGAGCAGGTTGCGACGCTGCAGGGGGAGATCGAGCGGCGGCGTTCGGAGCTTCGCTCGATCGACGAAGCCGCGGCGCAGCTCGAGCGCAAGCTCGCGGAACTGCGCAGCCAGCAGGCGGGCGAGCAGCGCACGCTCATCGCCGAGGAATCGCGGATCGAGCGGCTGAACGCCGACCTGGAGCGCCTGGATCGTGAGCAGCCGAAGCTGCAGGCCGAATCGGATCAGTGCCGCGTGAAGATTGAAGAACTGCACGCCGAGCAGCAGGAGCTTCGTGAGAAGATCGAGAGCCTCGATCGTCTGCACCACGAGCAGGCGGGTGTGGTCAACGAGATTGAGCGGAGCGTTGAATCGTCGCAGACGGCTCTCGATCAGATCAACGAGAAACTGACCGCGGTGCGTGTTGCGCTCGGGCAGCAGAGCGAGAAGCTGTCGACGGCCCAGCGCGAGCATCGTCGGCTTCTGTCGCAGAGCGAGGAGGCCCAGCGTCAGCGTGGGCGGGTCGAAGAATCCCACACGCTGCGGCTGGCGAAGATCGACGAGCACGACGAGATCATCCGCTCTGCGGCTGCGGAGATCGAGAGTGCCTCGGCGCGTACGGCGGAACTCGAGGCGAGTGTGGGTGAGGTCCGGTCGCAGATCGAGTCCGCCTCGCAGGCGGTCCGGGAGGCCTCGACGGTGCTCGACGAAGCACGCCAGCGGGCCGGGCGGATCGACCGGGACTGGAACAGCCTGGAACTCTCGAAACGCGAACTGGAGGTTCGGCGCGAGAACATCGAGGAACGCACCGCTGAGGAGCTGCTCATCGATGTGTCGCTGGAGTATCGCGAATACCGGGCCATGATGGCCGGTGGCGATGTGGAGCGGATTGATGTGGAGGAGACCTCGAAGGAGATCAACGAGCTCCGCAGCGAGATCAAGAAGCTCGGCAATGTGAACATCGACTCGATCAAGGAAGAAGACGAACTGGCCGGTCGGAATGAGCTGCTCATTCAGCAGGTCGAGGACATCGATCGGGCGAGGACGCAGCTTGAGGAGCTCATCCTGCGCCTCAACGATGTCAGCCGCGACCGCTTCAAGGAAGTCTTCGAAACGATCCAGGGGCACTTCTCCGGCAACGACGGGATGTTCCGGCGTCTGTTCGGCGGCGGCTCGGCACAGGTGCGCCTGATCCCCGACCCCGAGACCGGCGAGATCGACTGGCTCGAGAGCGGTGTGGAAGTCACGGCGAAGCCGCCCGGCAAGGAGCCCCGCTCGATCAGCCAGTTGTCCGGCGGCGAGAAGACGATGACCGCGGTCGCGCTGCTGCTTTCGATCTTCCACAGCAAACCGAGCCCGTTCTGCGTGCTCGACGAAGTGGACGCGGCGCTCGACGACGCGAACGTGGAGCGCTTCAGCAAGATCATCCGCCAGTTCCTCGAGCACTGCCACTTCATCGTGATCACGCACAACAAGCGGACGATGCAGATCGCGGACCAGTTGTTCGGCGTCACGATGCAGGAGCGTGGTGTCTCGACCCGCGTGAGTGTGCGGTTCGAGGATGTCCACAGCGACGGCTCGATCAAGGACAGCGCGGTGAAGCGTGCGAATGCTGAGGTCGAGGCGAAACCGGCACCGATCGAGGACGAGGAGCCCACGCCGAAGCCCGCGAGCAGCGACAAGCTGCGCAAGGCGCTTGCCGAGTCGGCGTCGAACAACTGAGCAACTGAATCAGGATAGGATCAGATCCAGCCCGTCGGCGATCACGCTCTTCAGCCGATCGCCGATTTGCGTTTTCCAGCGCAGGTCTTCGCCGAGGACGCCCTTGGCCGAGAAGTTGTGGTCGGCATCGGCGATAAGGCGGAGCGTCACCCGCTCGTTGCCGGCATCGCGCAGCATGTCGGCGATGCGCTGCGACTCACTCGGGGGGACGCTGGTGTCTGCTTCGCCGTGGATGATGGCGACGGGGGTTTGGTGCAGTTCGGCCATGTCCTTTGGGAACGGATCGCCGTCGGGCGAATCCAGTTCGTGCGCGTACCACGATCGCCCGATGCGGACCGCGCCGCCCTTGGCTCGAGCGGCGGGTTTGAGCAGGGAGCCGTCTTGCTCGACCTGGGCGAGCAGGTCCGGGGTGGTGCGGGCGTACTGACCGATGGACGCGAGCGTGACGACGCCATCGACGGGCCTCGACCACTCGCCACGGAGCGAACGCACCGCGGCCCCGAGCACGCTTGCGCCGGCGCGGCTGTGACCGAGCACGATCAGCGGGAGGTCGTCGCCCTCGAGATCGCCCGACCGGACCGCTTCGGCCACGCAGCGGATGTCCGTCATCGAGTGGCCTACGCCGTCTCGCTCGAATTCGTCGAGTCTGGTGATGCGATCCTGGCCGAACTCGATGCCGCAATGTCCGAGGTTGAAGCGGTGGACGAGGCAGCCGAGGTCTGCGAGTTGGCGGGCGGCGAGGGGGACGACATTGCGGTCGAGGTGGCCGGTGTAGCCGTGGACGACGAGCGCGACGGCTTTGGGTTCACTGATGGGGTGTGTGGTTTTCCCGTGAATGGTCAGGCCCTGAGAGCCGAGGAGCGACCACACGGGTTCGGTGACTTTGGTATCCGGGTAGGAGAGCACCGAACTCATGCCGAGACGGCCGAGGTTGGTGCCGCGGCGTCGGCGCAGGCGAGCCAGCGCCCGTAGGAGCGCAGGCCTTCGAGTGGGTCGATGGCGGGCGACCAGTTCAATCCGGCCGCGGTGGCGGACATGTCGGCCTGCGTGAAGTCCTGGTAGAACGCGCGGATGTGGTCGGGCATGTCGAAGTAATCGATCGGGTACTCGGCTTCGCTCAGGCCCATGCCCTCGCGGACGGCGGAGGCGACATCGGCGAAGGAGGTGGCGCGACCGGATCCGAGGTTGTAGACGCCGGGGGTCACGCCGTGCAGCGAAGCGGCGATGGTGCAGGAGACGACATCGTCGACATGCACCTGATCGCGGGCCTGTGAGCCGTCGGCGAAGAGGCGGGGGCACTTGCCGGCGAGCATCTGTTGTGCGTTCTGGAAAGCGATGGATGCCATCTTGCCTTTGCGGGCTTCGCCGGGACCGAAGACATTGAAATAGCGGAGGCCGACGACATGGGGCGATCGCCCGGACTGCTCGCGCCATTCGCGATCGAACCGCCGGTGCTCGCACTCCATGAGCCACTTGCTGAAGCCGTAGACATTGTTGGGCACACCCGCGGCGTCGAGCGGGAAGGGCTGGCGGGTGCGGGTCTGTTCGAGGGTGCCGTAGGTCGCGGCGGAGGATGCGTAGACGAGCGGGATCTCGCGGCTGGCGGTGGCGATCATCAGGTCGCGAAAACCCTCGACATTGGCTTCGAGCATGGCGCGCTCGTCCATCACGGTGGTGTCGGTGATGGCGGCGAGGTGGAAGACGACATCCGGGTCGATCGCTGCGATGAGGTCGTCCCAGTCAACTTCGTTGGTGCTCCACGAGTGCACGGAGCCGACGAAGGGCC